>NZ_JASCON010000189.1:0-315 GCF_029959585.1 Pseudomonas sp. PS02302 | reverse complement strand
CCGGCCACCAGGCCGACAAGCGCATCCTGGTGATCAAGCAGCCCATCGGCGTCACCGCCGCCATCACGCCGTGGAATTTCCCCACCGCGATGATCACCCGCAAGGCCGGTCCGGCCCTGGCCGCCGGTTGCACCATGGTGATCAAGCCCGCCAGCCAGACCCCGTACTCGGCCCTAGCCCTGGTCGAACTGGCCGAGCGCGCCGGCATTCCCAAGGGCGTGCTGAGCGTGGTCACCGGCTCCGCCGCCGAAATCGGCGCCGAGCTGACCGAAAGCCCCATCGTGCGCAAGATCTCCTTCACCGGCTCCACCGAGA
>NZ_JASCON010000188.1:0-315 GCF_029959585.1 Pseudomonas sp. PS02302 | reverse complement strand
TGGCCACGGTGCCCTGGCCGGCGATGACGTCCGGATCGTCATAGGGCGGCACGAAGGTGTAGCCCTGCTCCTCGACCAGGCGCAGCGCCTCGGCCAGGGCCTCGGGAAAGGCGTCGCCGTGCAGCACCACCTCACCGCCACGGGACTGCACGCCGATGACCTTGAGCTCCGGCGTGGTGCGCGGCATCACGATGATCGCTCGCACGCCCAACTCGCGGGCCGCCAGGGACAGGCCCTGGGCATGGTTGCCGGCGCTGGCGGTGATCACCCCACGGGCCTTCTCGCTGGCCGAGAGACTGGCCAGCTTGGTATAGG
>NZ_JASCON010000187.1:0-315 GCF_029959585.1 Pseudomonas sp. PS02302 | reverse complement strand
TGGCCACGGTGCCCTGGCCGGCGATGACGTCCGGATCGTCATAGGGCGGCACGAAGGTGTAGCCCTGCTCCTCGACCAGGCGCAGCGCCTCGGCCAGGGCCTCGGGAAAGGCGTCGCCGTGCAGCACTACCTCACCGCCACGGGACTGCACGCCGATGACCTTGAGCTCCGGCGTGGTGCGCGGCATGACGATGATCGCTCGCACGCCCAACTCGCGGGCCGCCAGGGACAGGCCCTGGGCATGGTTGCCGGCGCTGGCGGTGATCACCCCACGGGCCTTCTCGCTGGCCGAGAGACTGGCCAGCTTGGTATAGG
>NZ_JASCON010000185.1:0-319 GCF_029959585.1 Pseudomonas sp. PS02302 | reverse complement strand
GATTTTAAGCATGTATTAGCTCTAGAATTACCACAGTTATACCATGTAGTAAAGGAACTATCAAATAAACGATAACTGATTTAATGAGCCATTCGCAGTTTCACTGTATAAATTGCTTATACTTAGACATGCATGGCTTAATCTTTGAGACAAGCATATGACTACTGGCAGGATCAACCAGATAACTATCTTAAAAGAAGAAGCAACAAGCAGTAAAAAAGAAAGAAACCGAAATCTCTTTTTTTTTTCCCACCCATTCCCTCTTGCTAGAAGATACTTATTGAGTTTGGAAACAGCTGAAATTCCAGAAAAATTGCTT
>NZ_JASCON010000184.1:0-334 GCF_029959585.1 Pseudomonas sp. PS02302 | reverse complement strand
CTTTCACGCTGCCTCTCTGGAACTTGCCATCATCATTCCCTAGAAACTGCCATTTACTTAAAAAAAAAAAAAATGTCCCCACCATCACTGTTCACTTGTCTCTTACATCTTTCTTGGTAAAATCGTAGTTCGTAGTATTTTTTTTCATATCAAAGGCATGTCCTGTTAACTATAGGAAATGAGCTTTTCTCAATTCTCTAAACTTATAAAAGCACTCATGTTTGCCGCTCTGATGGTGCGGAAAAAACTGCTCCATGAAGCAAACTGTCCGGGCAAATCCTTTCACGCTCGGGAAGCTTCGTGAAAGCCCTTCTCTTTTAACCCATCTTTGCAA
>NZ_JASCON010000183.1:0-337 GCF_029959585.1 Pseudomonas sp. PS02302 | reverse complement strand
TTGGGCGTGGGGGGGGGGGGTGGGCGCTCCCCCCCCCCCCCGGGCGCCCCCCCCCCCCCCCCCCCCCCCCCCCCCCCCCACGACCGGTGCCAAGGCAGGAGCTGTTGGGCTTCGCTGCGCTCAGCCCAACCTACGACTTGATTGACCTTTTACCGCCATGGCGATCTGCCGACGAGGCGGGTCCTGCAAAGGTACCACCGTCGTAGGGTGGGCAACGGCGCAGCCTTGTCCACGAACAAGCATCGCCATCAGGTGGAAAACGCTACGGGCTGGACGCAATCGCGGCCATGGGCCGCTCCTACATTTGTTCGGTGTACCTGTAGGAGCGGCCCATGGC
>NZ_JASCON010000182.1:0-341 GCF_029959585.1 Pseudomonas sp. PS02302 | reverse complement strand
AACTCCCCTATAATGCGCCCCACTTCCGGCGCAGATGCTGAAGCGGCTTGAAAATCAAGCACTTAGGTCTGAGCCGGGCGAGGGGTCCAGGGATTCTTCGCTGTTTGGTCTTCACCTTCGGGTGATGGCGGGATGAAGCGGAGGGGGTTGACAGCGTCTTGGGATGCTGTAGGATTCGCCTCCCGCTGCCGAGATTGGTTAGACCGGTCAGGCAAGCGCAAGTGGTTGAGTTGAAACGAAAAAGTTCAAATCAACGCTTGACAGGATGTGAGGCTAGCGTAGAATGCGCGCCTCGGTTAGCGACACGGTCGCAACCAACTGCTCTTTAACAAGTTGAATCA
>NZ_JASCON010000181.1:0-346 GCF_029959585.1 Pseudomonas sp. PS02302 | reverse complement strand
GCCGTGGGCCGCTCCTACAAATACACCGAACAAATGTAGGAGCGGCCCATGGCCGCGATTGCGGCCAGCCCGAAGTGTGGAAAACCGCGCAGCGCTTTCCACCTGATGCCAATGCTCGTTCGTGGACAAGGCTGCGCCGTTGGCCACCCTACGACGATGGTACCTTTGCGGGACCGGCCGCGTCGGCAGATCGCCATGGCCGTAAAAGGTCAATCAAGTCGTAGGTTGGGCTGAGCGCAGCGAAGCCCAACATTGCGGTCCGCACTGTTGTGCCTTTGCTCTCGTTTATCGCGGCCATGGGCCGCTCCTACAGGTACACCGAACAAATGTAGGAGCGGCCCATGGC
>NZ_JASCON010000180.1:0-395 GCF_029959585.1 Pseudomonas sp. PS02302 | reverse complement strand
GAAGCGGAAAATACGGAAGCGGAAAATACGGAAGCGGAAAATACGGAAACGCGCGGGAACATACAAAATATACCTTTCTCACACAAGAAATATATGCTACTTGCAAAATATCATACCAAAAAACTTTTCACAACCGAAACCAAAACCAACGGATATCATACATTACACTACCACCATTCAAACTTTACTACTATCCTCCCTTCAGTTTCCCTTTTTCTGCCTTTTTCGGTGACGGAAATACGCTTCAGAGACCCTAAAGGGAAATCCATGCCATAACAGGAAAGTAACATCCCAATGCGGACTATACCACCCCACCACACTCCTACCAATAATGGTAACTATTCTATGTTTTCTTACTCCTATGTCTATTCATCTTTCATCTAACTACCTAATAC
>NZ_JASCON010000017.1:0-71658 GCF_029959585.1 Pseudomonas sp. PS02302 | reverse complement strand
TGCCCCGGGACGCCGCCTGCGTGGCACCCGACGGGCAGCGGCGCGCGCCGATGCCAGGTCTCCGGCAGTTTCCATTCGGCGGCGGCCAGGGCATCGGGCAGCGGATTGTAGTGCTGCAGGCTGGCGCCGATGCCGGCGTTGGCCAGGGCCGTCCACACGGAGAACTGGGCGATGCCGCTGGCCTGTTCCGACCAGATGGGGAAGTTGTCGGCGTAGGCGGGATACTTGTCCTGCAGGCCGGCGACGACGTGCCGATCCTCGTAGAACAGCACGGTGCCGGCGCCGGCCGCGAAGCTGTTGATCTTGCCTTCGGTGGCGGCGAAGGCGTCGGCCGGAACGATCTGCCGCAGCGCCTGCATGACGAAGCCCCAGAACTTGTCGCTCTCGGCGCCGAACAGGATCACCGCGCGCGAACTCTGCGAGTTGAAGGCGGAGGGCGACAGCTTGACCGCTTCCTGGATCAGCGCGGTGACCTGGTCCTGGGCCAGTGGCAGGTTCTTGCCCAGCGCGTACTGGCTGCGACGGCGCTTGATGGTGTCGATAAAGGCGTTGCTCATCGGAAGGCTCCTGCAAGGGAATCGGAGATCGGGAGACCGCGCGCCAGGGCGCAAGGTGCCCGATCCAGCATGAAACCCCTGCAGCTTAACCAGCCCCGCTCAGGCCAACGGACGAAAAAACCGAACGCTAGCAGCGAATTTTCCTATCGATCGCCGCGGCCGCTCAGGGCTTGCCCTGGATGACGCCGGCATCGAAGGCATTGACCTGCTGCTTGAAGGCCGCGTTGTTGACGGGCTGCGCCAGGTTGCCGGTGGCGCTGACGCCACCGCTGGAGACCCCGCCCCGACTGGCCGCCGGTGCGGCGCCAGCCGCGGGCTTGGGCGCCTGGTTGCCGCCGGCGCGGCCCTCGATGGCCTGCTGGGCCTTCTTGGTCAGCACGATGATGTCGATGCGACGGTTGACCGGATTGAGCGGATGCTCGCGATCGAAGGGTGCCGAAGAGGCATAGCCGACAATCCGCGCCACCTGGTCTTCCGGATAGCCACCGGCGACCAGCGCCCGACGCGCGGCGTTGGCGCGACCGGCGGACAACTCCCAGTTGCTGAAGTCGCCCTTGCCGTTGTAGCGCGCCGCGTCGGTATGGCCGCTGATGCTGATCTTGTTCGGCACCTGGCGGATGGTGTCGGCCATGGCCAGCAGAATGTCCTCGAAATAGGACTTCAGCCGCGGGCTGCCGGAATCGAACATCGGCCGGTTGTCGGCATCGACGATCTGGATGCGCAGGCCGTCCTGGGTGATCTCCAGCAGGATCTGGTCCTTGAATTTCTGCAATTCCGGATTCTGCTCGATCTTGTTCTGCAGCTCCTGCAGCAGCAGCTCCAGGCGTTCCTTGTCGACCTGCTCGGCGATCTTTTCCGCCTGGCTCGGATCCATCTTGGCCTGGCTGGCATCCTTCTGCTGCTGGGCCGCGTCGTTGGGCTGGCGCTTGTCGGACTGATCGGGTGCCTGGGTGGGATCGGGCGCGACGCGGTTGGAATCGTTGGGATCGGCGCGCTCCTGCATGTCCGGATTGACCTTGTTCTGGGTCGAATCCGGCTGCGCCTGGATCTCGGGATTCAGGGTGCGGTCAGGCGCCGGCGTCGGCGTGCCGCCCAGGTCGATGACATAGGGGCTGGCACTTTCGGTGAAGCCGATCGGATCCTGGAAGTAGCCGGCGATGGCCTTCTTCTGCTCCGGGGTGGCCGAGGACATCAGCCAGAGCACCAGGAAGAACGCCATCATGGCGGTGGCGAAGTCGGCGAAGGCGATCTTCCAGGCGCCGCCGTGGTGGCCGGCGGCGCTCTTCTTGATGCGCTTGACGATGATCGGCTGGTTGTTGTCCATCAGCTGCCCCGCATGGCCTGCTCGAGCTCACTGAAGGACGGCCGGTGCGCCGGGAACAGCACCTTGCGGCCGAACTCCACGGCGACGGTGGGCGGCATGCCGCTGGCCGCGGCGACCAGGCAGGCCTTGATGGCCTCCAGCACATTGAGTTCTTCCTTGGCGTCGTGCTCCAGACAGGTGGCCAGGGGACCGAAGAAGCCGTAGGCGGCGAGAATACCGAGGAAGGTACCCACCAGGGCGGCGCCCACGTGGCCACCGATGGCCGCCTGGTCACCCTCGCCGAGCATGCCCATGGTGATCACGATACCCAGTACCGCGGCGACGATGCCGAAGCCGGGCAGGCCGTCGGCGACCCGCGATACCGCGTGGGACGGATGCTCCAGCTCTTCCTTGATGCCGGCCAGCTCCATGTCGAACAGGCCTTCCAGCTCGTGAGGGGCCATGTTGCCGGAGGACATCAGCCGCAGGTAGTCGGCGACGTAGGCGGTCATCCGCTCATCCTTGAGGATGTTCGGGTACTTGCTGAAGATCGGACTGGCCTTGGGATCCTCGACGTCCGCCTCGATGGACATCATGCCCTCGCGCCGGCTCTTGTTGAGGATCTCGTAGAGCAGCTTGAGCACGTCCAGGTAGAAGGCGTGGGTGAAGCGATTGCCAAACATCTTCAGCGACTTCTTGAACACCTGCATGAAGGTGCTGCCCGGGTTGGCCTGCAAGAAGGCCCCCAGGGCGGCACCGCCGATGATCAGGACCTCGAGCGGCTGGATGATCGCAGCGATCTTGCCATGCGCGAGGATGTAGCCGCCGAGGACAGCCGCGAATATCACGATGATGCCGATGATTTTTGCCATGGTTGGGAATACTGTGTGCTAAGGAAAATTGAGCCGGGGATCTGCCCTCACGTCCCCTTTATCGGACCTGGCGCCCCGGACTGAAGGCCTTTCATCAAATTTCAAGGCGACCGTCGTATGTCCAGCCGCCCGAACACCGTCGAAGACTGGGTCAAACACCTGGAAGGCGTGCGCCTGCCGGTAGCCACCGCCAGCGCGGAGCGCCTGCGCCGCGCCCTGGCCGATGGCCGTCTGGCGTTGCATGAGATCGCCGAACGGCTCTGCGAGTCACCCCCCCTGGCGCTGGCCCTGTTGCGCGAGGCCAATCGCGGCCATGCCAGCCTCGGCGATCCGGCCGCCAGTCTGGAAGCCGTGCTCGGCCGCGTCGGTCTCGGGCCGGCGGAGTACCTGATCGCCCGCCAGCCGACTCTGTCCGAGGAGCGCCTGCCGCGTCCGCTGCGGCAGCTGTGCCTGGTCAGCCAGCACGCCATGACCCTCGGGCTGGGCCTGTTCGGCGTCCCCCTGGCGCGGCTGTGGCCGGACATCCGCCTGGCCGCCCTGCTCTTTCTGGCGCCGCTCTGGCCGCTGGCGACCCGCTATCCGGAACTCTTCGAGGAATGGGAGCGGCGGGTGCTGGGCGAAGGCGAACCGGCGCTCAGGGTCGAGCGCGAATTGCTCGGCGTGCCGGCGATTCGCCTGTGCCAGGCGCTGGCCCGTCACTGGCAGCTGCCCGAGTGGATCGTGGAAGGCTATCGCCTGCTGGACCAGGATCGCCGGCAGTTGGTCAGGGCGCTGCACATCGCCCATGGCAACGATCCCCTCGAACAGCAGCAGCGCCTCGACGACGACCCCAATCTGCGGCGCTGGCTGACCCATCCCGGCAACACCATCCTGCTGGCCAACGGTCTGGCGCTGGCCAGCCACCAAGCCTGGGACGGCCCCCACACCCTGCGCTGGCAGCGTTTCAGCGCCCTTTATCTGCAACTGCCGCTGGCGCGGGTGCAGAGTCGCAGCCACGAACTGGCGGTGCAGGATGCCCAGCGCCATGCGCGGCCCGGCCTCTGGCACCCGGCCGAGGGCCTGGTCTGGCCACCGGGCGAACGGCGCCTCAAACCGGTGCCCCGGGTGCAGGTCGCCAACGAAAGTCAGGCACAGCGCTGGCGCGGACTCTGCGAGCAGCTGCTGCACACGCCCAGCGCCTTCGCCACCCTGCCCCAGCTGTTCGATTGCGCTCGCCAGGCGCTGGTGGCCTGCGGTCTGCCGCGGCTGCTGCTGTTGACCCCGGATCGCAACGGTCAGAAGGGCAATGTCCAGCTGCACCATGGCCTGGACGACGCCCCCGGTCTGCAACTGGACATCGCCAGCCACCCGCTGCTGGCCAAGTTGTTCGGCAGCCCCGGCCAGTTGCGCATCGATGACGACAACCGGGCGCGCTTCGCGCCGCACCTGCCCGCCGATCTGCGCCGGCTGTTCAGCAACGAGCGGCTCTGGCTGCGCAGTCTGGGCTTTGGCGAACGGGTGGTGCTGGTGGCGATCCTGGACAGCGAACTGCAGCCGGCAGACCCGCGGCGCAGCGCTGCGCTGGACAAGACCTTCACCTGCATCGAGCGCGCCATCGGCACCTTTGCCAACCGTCCGCGGGCACGACCGACCTGACGCTGGCCGGTCAACCTCGGTACACTTCACCTTTGCTACGGACCGACGGGAAATCCGCGATGCCCTTTTCCGCCCTGCCCCTGGTGATCGAACCGGCCGATCTCGCGGCGCGCCTGGATGCGCCCGAACTCATCCTGGTGGATCTCTGCAGCGCCGCCCACTATGCCGAGGGTCATCTGCCCGGCGCGCGCCATGTCGCACCCGCGCGCACCCAGCTGGGCAGCAAGCCGGCGCCCGGCCTGCTGCCGGCCCAGGCGGACCTGGAACAGCTGTTCGGCGAACTGGGGCAACGCGAAGAAGCCGTCTACGTCGTGTATGACGATGAAGGCGGCGGCTGGGCCGGACGCTTCATCTGGCTGCTGGACGTCATCGGGCACGGCCACTATCACTACCTCAACGGCGGGCGCCAGGGCTGGATCGCCGCCGGCCTGCCGCTGAGCACCGCGGTCCCTGCCGCGGCCGGGGCGCCGGTCGCCCTGACCCTGCACGAAGAGCCCACCGCCAGCCGCGCCTATCTGCAGAGCCGGCTGGGCGCCGAGGACCTGACCATCTGGGACGCCCGGGGCGCCGATGAATACCGCGGCGAGAAGGTGCTGACCGCCCGTGGCGGGCACATCCCCGGGGCGATCAACTTCGAATGGACCGCCGGTATGGATCGCGAGCGCCAGCTGCGCATCCGCGAGGACCTGGCCACCGAACTGGAGCGCCTGGGCATCACCCGCGACAAGGAAATCATCACCCACTGCCAGACCCATCACCGATCCGGCTTCACCTACCTCGCGGCCAAGGCCCTGGGCTACCCGCGTGTCAAAGCCTATGCCGGCTCCTGGGGCGAATGGGGCAACCACCCCGACACCCCGATCGAATGATTGCCAAGGACCTCTCATGAAACTGCAAGACCGTCTGTTCATCCTCGCCCAGCACCTGCTGCCGCACCATCTGCTGTCGCGGCTGATCGGTGGCTTCGCCGAGTGCCGGGCGCCCTGGTTCAAGAATCTGCTGACCCGCTGGTTCGTCCGTCACTATGACGTCGACATGCGCCAGGCCCAGGTGGAAGACCCTACCGCCTACGAGAACTTCAACGCCTTCTTCACCCGCGCCCTGAAGCCCGGCGCCCGTCCGCTGCCGGCCGCAGCGGACGCGGTGGTCAGCCCGAGCGACGGCGCCATCAGCCAGCTCGGCCGCATCGAGCATGGCCGCATCTTCCAGGCCAAGGGCCACAGCTACAGCCTGCTGGAGCTGCTCGGCGGCGACGGCCTGCGCGCCGCGCCCTTCATGGGCGGTCATTTCGCCACCATCTACCTGTCGCCCAAGGACTACCACCGGGTGCACATGCCGCTCACCGGCACCCTGAAGGAGATGGTCTATGTGCCCGGGCGCATCTTCTCGGTCAATCAGCTCACCGCCGAGAACGTGCCTGAGCTGTTCGCCCGCAACGAGCGGGTGGTGTGCATCTTCGACACCGCCGTGGGGCCCATGGCGGTCATCCTGGTCGGCGCCATGATCGTCGCCAGCATCGAGACGGTCTGGGCCGGTCTGGTCACGCCGCCCAAGCGCGAACTCAAGCGCTTCGCCTACGACGAGGCCGCGCGCGCGCCCATCACTCTGCGCACCGGCGACGAGCTGGGCCGCTTCAAGCTGGGCTCCACCGCCATCGTGCTGTTCGGCCCGGAAGCGGTGAACTGGTCCGCTGAACTCGGCGCCTTGTCCACCGTCAACATGGGGCAACTGCTGGGGGTTCCGACCACGCCAGCCCCCTTGACCACCGTTTCCGAGCCAGGGCCTCTCGCCTAGATGCGCGGTTTATTGCCCATCGAAACAGGAGTGTGCGCGGCCAATGGATAGCAAAAGGCCACAGCTCATGTTGCGGGTACCGACGCCCGATCAGCGCAGCCTGACGTTTTGTGACGCCACCCCGGCCGGCCTCAAGCGCTGGCTGGAGCAATTGCCGCGGGCCAAGCTGGGCGAATTCGCCCGGCTGCTCTACCAGGGTCTGCTGGAACTCAATCGGCTGATCCTGACGCCGGAAGCGCGTCTGCGCCTGCTCGAATCCCTGCGCCCGGACGTGCAGCGGGTCTGTCAGCTGCTCGAACGCCATGTGCTCAACCAGGCCATCGTGCTCGACGAGCGTTCGCGCAAGGTGGCCAATCTCTGCCAGGCCCTGCAGAACCTGCTGGCGGCCGGCTACAAGCTGATCGTGGTCGAGGAAAGCGACCGTGGCGAACGCAGCACGCTGCTGGCGACCGCCATCCAGCGTGCCCTGCGCGCCCTGCTCGGGCCGCTGATCCGCGCCGCCCAGCTCTACACCCCGGTGCACGACAACCTCTGGCTGGAGCTGCACC
This sequence comes from Pseudomonas sp. PS02302, assembly GCF_029959585.1. NCBI lineage: Bacteria > Pseudomonadati > Pseudomonadota > Gammaproteobacteria > Pseudomonadales > Pseudomonadaceae > Pseudomonas > Pseudomonas sp. PS02302. Next base: position 64,949 of record NZ_JASCON010000017.1, on the reverse strand, counting down.
AGCTCTATCGGCTGGCGGTGACCACCGGCCTGCACACCCAGAAGATTCGCGATGAACTGCTGCCCGGCGACGGCAGCCAGACCATCACCCAGGCCTATGGCGCCGCCCTGCTGTTCGGCGCCGCGCGCTGCAACCAGTTGCGCCAGAGCCACATCGCCCAGCTGACCTTGCACCTGGACGACTGGGCCAGCCTGATCCGCCTGCAAGGCCCCGAGCAGAACGGCACCCTGATGGTGGTGGCGCCGCAGATCGACGCCCCGCCACGCTATCGCTCGCTGTTGCGCGAGGCCAATCTCAACGGTCTTCTCGGTCTCGCGCCGCAGCAGCTGGTACAGGCCATCGAGGACTACCTGGCGCTGGCCCCGGAACAGCGGCCGCGGGCGCGCCTGCCGGTGCATGGCGATCTGTCCCTGGATCTGCTGCAACACCTGGTGGGGGCCTGGGGCCAGGAGGCGGATCGCGCCTTCCAGCGCATGCCCGGCCAGGGTCAGGTGCAGGTCTGCATCGGCATGAGTGCCCTGCACTACCAGCTCGCGGGTGGCCAGGTGTTCGCCGACACCCTGCGCCTGTCGGCTGCGGTCGTGCCGGACGCCTTTGCGCCCAAGCCCAAGGACGACGTCTGGTCGCTGGCCTTCGATGCCGACACCCAGGCACCCGACGCCCTGGACTGGAGCGCCGAGAACCTGGAAGAGATCCACTACGACGTCCTGCCCGGTGACGGCGAGGCGGCCAGTCCGGCCTTTCCGATCCATGCGGTGCAGGTGGTCAACCACAGTCCGGGCGGCTATTGCCTGAGCTGGAGTGGCGAGGTGCCCGAGCAACTGCAGGCCGGCGAATTGCTTGGCGTGCGCCTGCCCGAGGATCACAACTGGGGCCCGGCGGTGGTGCGCTGGGTCCGCCAGGTGCCCGGCAGCGGGACCCAGATGGGCGTCGAACTGCTGGCGCCCACCGCGCGCCCCTGTGGGCTGCAGCTGCTGCGCAAGGCCGAGCAGAACAGTCAGTACCTGCGTGCCCTGCTGCTGCCGGAGATCAAGGCCATCGACCAGGCGCCGACGCTGATCGCACCGCGACTGCCCTTCCAGGAAGGCAGCAAGGTGCAGATCAACCAGCAGGGCAACGAGCAGCGCGGCATGCTCGACCGGCGGCGCAGCATGACGGTCAGCTTCAGCGTCTTCGAATATCACCTGCTGGAGCAGAGCGGTACGCAGCCCAGCGGCGGATCCACGGGCGGCGGCGCGCGTCAGGAAGAAGACTTTGACTCGCTGTGGAAGTCTCTGTAGCTTCGATAAATCATCGTTATCGCCAGGGCGCGAATAGACCATGGCCGCCGAACACAGCGCGATCCGCCTGTTACTGCTCGAAGCATCGCAGAACGAGGCGGAACGCCTGGTCAGCCTGTTCCGCAATGCCGGACGGGCGACACGGGCCCAGCGCCTGGCCGACCCCGCGGGTCTCGACGAACTGCTGTCCCAGTCCTGGGACCTCGCCATCCTCGCCCCACCCTCGCCGGAACTCGACAGCCTGGCCGCCCTGCGCCAGTTGCGCCGCCGCATCCCCCAGCTCGCCGTCATCCAGCGAGTGGCGCCGGACGATCCCGCGGCGGTGCTCGAGGCCCTGCGCCTCGGCGCCCGCGACGGCATCGCCAGTGACCACGACGAACACCTGCTGCTGGCCAGTCTGCGCGAACTCGGCAACCTGGCCGAGCGCCACGAACGCCGGCGCCTGGAACAGGCCCTGGCCGAGGCCGAGCAACGCTGCCAGCTGCTGCTGGCCAACGCCGTGGAAGCGGTCGCCTATGTCCACGACGGCCTACATATCCACGTCAACTCGGCCTATGTGGAGCTGCTGGGCTATCCGTCCGCGGACGACCTGGAAATCACGCCGCTGATGGACCTCATCGCCGCCGCCGACCAGCCGGCGCTGCGCGAGGCCTTTCGCCAGTTGCGCGACGATCCCCGCCCCCTCGAACTGGACTGCCGCTGCGTCCGCCAGGACGGCAGCACCCTCGGCGTAACCCTGGGCCTGACGCCAGCCATCTATCTCGACGAACCCTGCGTGCAGCTGCACCTGCGCGAGGAACGCGCGGCCCCGGCCGCCGAGGCCCTCGAGGAACAGCTGCGCGAGGTGCGCTTCCAGGACATCCTGACCGGCCTGCTCAATCGCAGCCGCATGCTCGAATTGCTCGAGGACGCCCTCGAACGCGCCCGGCTCGGCGCCCCGGCCAGCTTCGCCTACCTGAGCATCGACCGCTATCCGACCCTGCTGGCCGAGCTGGGCATAGGCGCCATGGACGAATTGCTGGTGGTCCTGGCCGAGCGCCTGCGCGAACACTTCGGCACCCTGGTGACCCTGTCGCGTTTCGCCGACGACGCCTTTACCGCCCTCCTGCCACAGGCGGCCGATGCCAGCCTGGACAGTGCCTTCGAGCGCCTGCTCGGCCGCCAGGAGCGCCAGCCGCTGACCCTGGCCGGGCGCACCCTGGCCATCAGCTATTCCATCGGCGTGGTCAGCCTGGACAGCCAGGCCAAGAGCGCCGGCGACCTGGTGGACCGTGCGCATCGCTCCGCGCGCCAGGTCGCCCAGCGCGGCGGCAATGCCTGCAAACGCTACGACCCCCAGGAAGAGCTGGCCGCCGCCGCCAATCGCGGCAATCTGGTGGCCATGGTCAAGCAGGCCCTGCAGCAGAACGGCTTCCGCCTGCTGTTCCAGCCGGTGATCGGCCTGCGCGGCGGCAGCCACGAGTACTACGAGGCGCTGCTGCGCCTGATCAATCCCCAGGGTGAGGAGGTCTCACCGGCCGAATTCGCCCGCACCGCCCGCGACAGCGGCCTGAGCGGCCAGATTGATCGCTGGGTGATCCACCAGGCCATGCGCCAGCTCGGCGAGCACCGCGCCCGCGGCCATGGCACGCGCATCTTCGTGCATCTTTCGGGGGCGACCCTGGGCGATCTGGAGTTGTTGCCCTGGCTGCGGGAAACCCTGCAGGCGCAGCAGCTGGACGCCGAGGCGGTGATCTTCCAGCTCAGCGAAGAAGACCTGCTGGCCCAGCCGGAGCAGGCCCTGGCCATGGCGCAGCGGCTGCGGCGCCAGGGACATCCGGTCACCCTGAGCGGTTTTGCCGCCGGCGATCCGCCGCTGGCGGCGCTGCGCCTGCTGGTACCGGATTACGTCAAGCTGTCGGGCAAGCTGATCAAGGACCTGGCGCAACCGGACCACCAGGAGCGCCTCAAGGCCCTGGTCGCCGAACTCAGCGCGCAGAACGTCCAGACCATCGCTCCCTTCGTCGAGAGCGCCAGCGTGCTGGCCCAGTTGTGGCAGGTCGGGGTGCACTTCATCCAGGGCTACTATCTGCAGGAGCCCAGTCAGGCGATGGACTACGAATTCCATCCCGAGCACTAGGGCTCGGGAGGCTCGCAGCGCGCGGACTCAACCACGGGTATGGCGATCTTCCACACCGAGCAGATAGAGCACGCCATCCAGGCCCAGCACGCTCACCGACTGGCGGGCGGACTGGCGCACCAGCGGCTTGGCGCGAAAGGCCACGCCCAGACCGGCCAGGGCCAGCATCGGCAGGTCGTTGGCGCCATCGCCCACGGCGATGGTCTGCTCCAGCGTCAGGCCTTCACGGCTGGCCAGTTCCTGCAGCAGATCGGCCTTGCGCTGGGCATCGACGATGGGCTCGACGGCGCGACCGGTCAGCTTGCCGTCGACGATCTCCAGTTCGTTGGCATAGACGTAGTCGATGCCCAGCCGCGCCTGCACCTGGCGGGCGAAATAGGTGAAGCCGCCGGAAAGGATGGCGGTCTTGTAGCCCAGCCGCTTCAGCTCGGCGAACAGCCGCTCGGCCCCCTCGGTCAGGCGCAGCCCGGCACCGATGTCTTCCAGCACTTCCTCGGACAGGCCCTGCAGCAGCGCCATGCGCTCGGTGAAGCTGGCGCGGAAGTCGATCTCGCCGCGCATGGCGCGCTCGGTGATGGCCGCGACCCGCTCGCCGATACCGGCGGCCTTGGCCAGCTCGTCGATGACCTCGGCCTGGATCAGGGTGCTGTCCATGTCGAACACCGCCAGCCGGCGATGCTGACGCTGCAGCTCATCCGGCTGCCAGCCGATGTCGGCCTGGCCTTCCTGGGCCAGCGCCAGCAGGCCCGCGCGCAGCGCCTGGGGTTCGTGCGGCTCGCCGGTCACGCGCAGCTCCAGGGCGGCCCGTTCGGTCGCGCCCGGCTCGCTCAGGGCGCGGATGGCATGGATGTTCAGGCCCTGCTCGCGGCACAGCGCGGCCAGGCGGGTCAGCGGCAGATCGGCCAGGGTGCGGCCCATCAGCGTCAGGACATGGGCTTCGCCGGTGTCCGGCGCCGGCTGCGCCAGGGGCGCCACCTGCAGCCCCAGGGCCTGCAGCGCCTGCCCCAGCGCCGCGCCGGCACTCGCCGGACTGACCAGCAGGGTCACTGCGGCACTGTTGTCCAGACCCTGCTGCTGCAGCGATTCCAGCCGGGCCCCGGCCGCGGCCAGGGCGCCGGTGAGAGCCGCCAACCAGTCGGCGGGCAGGATGCCCACGGCCTGGAGTCCGATAACGTCTTGCATGGCGATACCCTCGCGGAAAAGCGCGCAGTCTACCCTTTCGCCTCGGCGGTGCCGAGCCGTGGGCACCGGCTGGCGGAGTGAGTCCACCGCCGGCCTCTTTTGCGGGCGAAGCCCTGTATTCGCCGTTTTCGCACCCCTGGCACGCTGGTTATACTGGCCGCACATTTTTTGTCCAAAGAAACGATTTCTGTGACCCGCCCCGCGACCGTCAAGCCCGATAATTTCTTCCTGCTGATCTACCGAGCCCTGCGCCAGCGTCGTGTGCCGGTGGCCTTGCGCATCGTTTCCCACAGCCTGCTGCTGGTGGCGGCTGCCCTGGTGATCTATGCCGGCATCATGAGCATGCAGTTCCGCCATGCCATGCAGCAGCAGGCCGACGCCGTCGGCCAGAGCCTGGTGACCCAGACGGCCAATTCCGCCGCCGAATTGCTGGTCGCCAACGACAATCTCAGCCTCAACGTGCTGCTGAGCAACCTGGCGCGCAATCCGCTGGTGGCCCATGCCGCGGTCTACAGCCCGGACAACCGGGTGCTGGCCGAGTCCGGCACGCGCCCGAGCCAGGGCCTGCTGACCGCCACCGATGGCATCTACAGCACGCCGATCCGCTTCCAGGATGTCACCGCCGGTCAGGTGCGCCTGGCGCTGGACATGGACCAGTTCCAGCAGCCGATGATGATCAGCCTGCAGAACATGGGCCTGCTGGGCCTGATCCTGCTGGCGCTTACGCTGATTCTCAGCCTGCGGCTCGGTCGTCAGCTGTCGATTCCGCTGCTGGAACTGCGCGTCTGGCTGCGCGATCCCGATGACCCGGCACCGGGCGCCGGCCGTCTCGACGAACTGGGCGACCTGGCTCGCCAGCTGCAGAGTCGCCTGGTCCCGCCCAAGCCACCCAAGCCGCCCAAGCCGGAAGTGGCTGAGGCCGAGGACGACGATCCCTTCGCCGACGAGCAGGGTGGTCTGAGCGTCAAGCCGCCGCCCGCACGCAAGGCTGCCGCCGCCAAACCGGCCGCACGCAAGGCGCCCGCCGCGGGCGCCGACAGCGAACCGGACGCCGATGCCTTCGCCGAGCTGGTACCTGAATCCTTTACCGAACCGCCACCCACCCCGGCCCCGGCGGTGCCCACCGAGCCCGACATCGTCACCTCGGCGGTGCTGTCCATCCAGCTCGGCGCCCAGGACCAGCTCAGCCGGCTGCCACGCAGCCGCCTCGAACAGCTGCTGGAGCGCTATCGTGACTGCCTGCAGCAGGCCACCGAGCTCTACGATGGCGAACTCCACACTCTCAAGGACGGCGGCAGCCTGATTCTCTTCCACGAACGCAGTGACGACGACGACTACCTGACCCGCGCGCTCTGCTGCGGCGAGATCATGCGTGCCCTCGGTCATGCGCTGCAGGTGGAAGTGGTGGGCAGCGGTGCAACCCTGCAGCTGCAACTGGGTCTGACGCAGGGCGAACGCCTCGCCGGCCTGGAGCTTGCCCAATTGCTGGAAAACACCACCGTACGCAATGCCCAGGCGCTGAGTCGCCACAGTCGCAACCTGTTGTTGGTCGAGCAGAGCATCGCCGAGGACGAGCTGCTGCGTAAACGCGCCCGTATCCGCACCATCGCCAGCCCCGCCGGGGCCAGTTGCGTGGAACGTCTCCTGGAACCCTACTCCGCGACGCTGGAGCGTCATCTGGTCCGGCTCGAGGCGCATTAACGCGCCCGCCGACCCCACCTATGAGCGCCCTCCTGCCCCGTCTCGCCCTCGCCGCGCTGTTGCTGGCGGCCTGCACTGCTCAGGCGGCGCCCAACGCGAGCAGCGTGAGACTGCCCGATGGCGGGGTCTATACCGGCGAAATCGTCAGCGGCCTGCTCAATGGCAGCGGACGTATCGAGTGGCCCAACGGCAACTGGCTCAAGGGTCGCTTCAAGGACGGGTTGGCCGAGGGGCCTGGTGAACAGCAATTCGCCGATGGCACCTACTACCAGGGCACCTTTCGCCGTGGCCTCTACCATGGCCAGGGCAACCTGATCAGCAGCAGCGGCTGGGAATACCACGGCAGCTTCGTCAACGGCCGCATGCAGGGCCAGGGCTCCAAGCTCGACAGCGACGGCACCCAGACCATCGGCACCTTCAACGACGGCCACCTCAACGGCGTCGGCCAGTGGCAGGAGCCGGGCGGCGATCGCTATGACGGCGAATTCGTCGACGACCAGTTCGAAGGTGCCGGCGTCTATCGCAGTGCCGGCGGCGACCTCTGGCGCGGGCGCTTCAGTGGCGGCGAGCTGACCGGCAACGGCGAATTCGTCGGCAGCGACAGCAGCCAGTACCGCGGCGCCTTCCGCAACTGGAAGTTCGACGGCCAGGGCGTGCTTACCAACAGCGACGGCAGCGTCTACCGCGGCAACTTCGCCGACGGCGTCTATGCCGGCATGGGCGTCCTGACCCGCGCCGACGGTCAGGTGGAACGCGGTCTCTGGGAGGGTGGCAAGCGCATCCGCGACGACCAGGGCCAGTACATCGCCGATCCCCTGGAACGCGCCCTGCTCGACCAGGGCAAGGTGCTCGACCAGGAATTGCAGCAGATCCCGGCGTCCACCCCCGCCACCGAACTCTATGGCCTGGTCCTGGCCGGTGACGGTGGCCAGGGCGTGTTCCAGCGCGAAGCCAACTATGTGGCCAACTTCCTGACCACCACCTGGGGCGCCCGCGACGTCGTCCATCTGATCAACGCCAAGGACATCCGCAGCGACCATCCGCTGGCCACCCGCGAGAATCTCTACCAGAGCCTGCAGGCGCTGGCCCAGCGCACCGGTCCCGAAGACCTGATCCTCATCTACCTGACCAGTCACGGCTCGGCCGACCATCAGCTGGTGCTCTCCCAGCCGGGCCTGGATCTCTCCAGCCTGCCGGCAGCGGAGCTTGGCCGCCTGCTCGCGCCCCTGCGCGGCCGCGACAAGCTGATCATCGTCTCCAGCTGCTATAGCGGCGGCTTCATCCCGCAACTGCAGGACGACCACACCCTGGTGATGACCGCTTCCAAGGCCGATCGCACCTCCTTCGGCTGCACCGACGAAGCCGACTTCACCTATTTCGGCCGCGCCCTGTTCGCCGAGGCCTTCCAGCACACCGACGATCCCGAGCAGGCCTTCCAGCGTGCCCGCGACACCGTGTCGGTACGCGAGAAGACCGAAGGCTTCGATCCCTCCGAGCCCCAGCTGTGGGCGCCGCCCGCCGTCCTGCAGAAGTGGCGCGCCTGGCGCGCGAGTCGCTGACTGCCGGCTTTGACCAGGGCTTTGACGAACAACCGGAACGCCTGAGGTCCAACCTGACATCAGCGGTCGCCGCTACAAGGAGAGCCCCGTGTACCTGACGCCTCAGCATGCCCTCATCGCCGGCGCCACTGGCCTGACCGGCGAACACCTGCTCGACCGCCTCCTCAACGAGCCGACGGTCCCCCGGGTGCTGGCGCCAACGCGCCGTCCCCTGGCGGAGCACGCCCGGCTGGACAATCCGGTGGGTGATCTCAACAGCCTGCTACCGACCCTGGAAGGCCCGCTGGACGTGGCCTTCTGCTGCCTGGGCACCACCATGAAGCAGGCCGGCTCCGAAGCGGCCTTTCGCGCCGTGGATTACGGCCTGCCCCTGGCGGTCGGCCAGCGTGCCCTGGAACTGGGGGCCCGCCACTACATCGTGGTCAGCGCCATCGGCGCCGACTCCCAGTCCTCGATCTTCTACAACAAGGTCAAGGGCGAGCTGGAAGAAGCCCTGCGTGCCCAGGGCTGGACGCAACTGACCCTGGCCCGGCCGTCGCTGCTGATCGGCCAGCGCCAGGAAGAGCGTCTCGGCGAGCGCCTGGCCGCCCCCCTGTCGCAATGGCTGCCCGGCAAATGGCACGGCATCGAAGCCGCCGTCCTGGCCCGCGCGCTGTGGCGCCTGGCCCTGGAAGAAGGCAAGGGCGTGCGGGTGGTGGAATCGGACGAGCTGCGCAAGCTGGGCCGTTGAAGACGTAGCTCAAGGGGCTGGGTTACAGCCCTCGCGGTCATGGCGGTCCGCCGATGCGGCCGCTCCTGCAGGTAAGCCCCGCAAGGGTCGATCAGGCGTTCCGAAGACTTATTACCGCCGCTCCTTTCCAGGATAGCCCTCCCCTCGAGGAGAGGAGGCGCCTCACAACGAACTCGCCAGTGGAAAAGGCTGCGCCGTTTTCCACGCTACGAAGCCTGCACAAGCCCCTAACCGCTCGGAAAGCCCCCTCTCCCTTGGGGAGAGGGCTGGGGTGAGGGCGCGCCTCATGAAGAACTCACCAACGGAAAAGATTGCGCCGTTTTCCACGCTACGTGGCTATCACGGCCCTTCAGGCCGGCTGCACCAGCACCATCTGGTCGACCTCCTGCACCAGCCAGTCGTGCAGGGCGCGCAGGCGGGGATCGGCCAGGGCGCCCTGGGCATAGAGCAGCATGTATCTCTTTTGCGCCGGCACCGAACGGCCGAAGGGCGGCACCACCAGCACGCCCCGGGCCAGTTCGTCGGTGATCAGGGCGCGGCGGGCGATGGCGACGCCCATGCCGGCGATGGCCGCCTCGATGGTCAGGTGGTTGCGATTGAAGGTGTGCCCCCGCCGCACATCCAGCGCCGGCGCACCGATACTGGCCAGATAGAACTCCCATTCGGCGTATTCGTAGCTGCCGCGCCAGGCGGTGATGTCGTGCAGCAGCGGATAGAATTCCAGGTCCTCCGGCCGCTCCAGCGGCGGTCGCCCTACCAGCAGGCTGGGCGCGCAGACCGGAAAGATCTCTTCGTCCATCAGCGGCGTCGAGGCCAGGCCCGGATAGCTGCCGTCGTTGAGATCGATGGCCAGGTCGAATTCGCCCTCGCGCAGCGACCAGCTGCTGTCTTCGGCCACCAGCCGCAGTTGCAGGTCGGGAAAGCGGGCCTGCAGCCGCGGCAGCCGCGGGGTCAGCCATTTGCCCAGGAACGAGGGAATCGACCTGAGGCGCACCACGCCGCCGAACTGACCGGCATTGAGGCGGCGCAATTCGGCGTCGATCAGCCCATAGGCCTGGTTCAGGGTGGTCGCCAGGCGCTGGCCCTCGGCGGTCAGCTCCAGGCCTCGGGCCACCCGGTGAAACAGCTTGAAGCCCAGGCGCTCTTCCAGCTGGCGCATCTGCTGACTGATGGCGCCAGGCGTCACATGCAGCTCTTCGGCGCAGCGCGTGAAGGACAGGTGCCGAGCGGCGCAGACGAACACCTGCAACCAGGCCTGGGTTTGAGCATTGAGGATCCGGCTCATCGATGAGTTCCGCTAAAGGATCGCTTAGAAGCTTTCGTTTGTGCGAGTTGAAGGCTTATCACCACTATGAGCCATCCGCCGGCAGCTTGTCTGGCGACCATTCAAGCTCAATCAGGGATTACCGACATGGCCATCAGCGTCTTCGACCTGTTCAAAATCGGCGTGGGTCCGTCCAGTTCCCATACCGTGGGACCGATGCGGGCCGGTGCCCTCTTCGCCCAGCGCCTGGTCGACGAAGGTCTGCTGGAGCAGGTCAAGCGGGTCGAGGTGCGCCTCTATGGCTCACTGTCGGCCACCGGGATCGGCCATGGCACCGACCGGGCGACCCTGATCGGTCTGATGGGCGAATGGCCGGATCGCGTCGATCCCGCCGCCGTCGAACCGCGCATTGAGGTCCTGCGCAACGAGCGCACGCTGTTGCTGGCCGGCCGCCAGGCGGTCCATTTCAACTGGCAGGAAGACATGCTGCTGCTGGAAGAAAGCCTGCCCTACCATCCCAACGCCATGACCCTGACCGCCTTTGGCACCACGGGTGAAGTGGCTGAAGCCACCTACTACTCCATCGGTGGCGGCTTCGTGGTGGACGCCGCCCAGGCCGCCAGCGGCGTGCTGGACAGCGACACCACCGAACTGCCCTATGACTTCTCCAGCGGCGCCGAGCTGCTGCACCTGTGCCGCAGCCATGGCCTGGGCGTGGCCGAGCTGATGCTGGCCAACGAGAAGAGCTGGCGCTCCGAGGAAGAGATCCGCAGCGGCCTGCTACGCATCTGGGGCGTGATGCGCGAATGCGTGCAGAACGGTCTCGCCAACGAGGGCATCCTGCCCGGCGGCCTCAAGGTGCGCCGGCGCGCCGCCCGCCTGCACCAGAGTCTGCAGGCCATCGGCAAGCCCAACGTCATAGGTTCCACCCTCTCCGCCATGGAATGGGTCAACCTCTTCGCCCTGGCGGTGAACGAGGAAAACGCCGCCGGCGGGCGCATGGTCACCGCGCCCACCAACGGCGCGGCCGGGATCATCCCGGCGGTGCTGATGTACTACATGAAATTCAATCCCGACGCCTGCGACGACGACGTGGTGCGCTTCATGCTGGCCGCTGCCGCGGTCGGCATCCTGTGCAAGAAGAACGCTTCCATCTCCGGCGCCGAGGTGGGCTGCCAGGGCGAGGTCGGCTCGGCCTGCGCCATGGCCGCCGCCGGCCTGGCCGAGGTGCTGGGCGCCAGCCCGGCGCAGCTGGAAAACGCCGCCGAGATCGGCCTGGAGCACAATCTGGGACTGACCTGCGACCCGGTCGGCGGCCTGGTGCAGGTGCCCTGCATCGAGCGCAACGCCATCGCCGCGGTCAAGGCGATCAATGCCGCCCAGATGGCCCTGCGCGGCGACGGCGAGCACTTCATCTCCCTCGACCAGGTGATCCGCACCATGAAGGAAACCGGCGCGGACATGCACAGCAAGTACAAGGAAACCTCGCGCGGCGGTCTGGCCGTGACCTTCGTGGAGTGTTGAGAGGCGCTTGATCACTCCAGTGCGACGTATATACTCCTTCGTATATACGTCTCAAGGAGACATCCATGGCCGAAGCCCGCGTGTTCAAGTCCGGTAACAGCCAGGCCTTGCGCCTGCCCAAGGAATTTCGCTTCGAATCGGATCGGGTGGAAATCTTCCGCCGCGGCGACGAGATCGTTCTGCGGGAATTGCGGCCAGATGCCGCCGATATCTTCGACACCCTGGCCGCGCTGTCATTGGCGCCCCTGGAACGGGAAGACAGCCCACCCCAGGCGCGGGAAGAGTTCTAGTGCCTCTTCGCTACCTGCTCGACACCAACATCTGCATCTACATCGCCAAGCACAATCCGCCGCAGGTCCGTGAGCGCTTCGCCCGGCATGGTCGCGATGAACTGGCGATGTCTGCGATCACCTGGGGTGAGCTCTGTCATGGCGCGGCCAAGAGTCAGCAACCCGAGCGCACCCGGACGATCCTGGAACAGCTCCGCCAGCAGATCGCCGTGCTGGAGCTGGATACGGAATGCGCCGAACACTATGGCGCCATCCGCGCCGAGCTGGAGCGCCAGGGCAAGATCATCGGCAACAACGATCTGTGGATCGCCGCCCATGCCCGCGCCAGGGCGCTGATCCTGGTCAGCAACAATCTGCGGGAATTCAGCCGGGTCGCCGATCTGGCCTGCGAGAACTGGACAGCAGCCGATTGAAACGGCACGGTCGGCTCTGACCTAGACACAAGGAACGCTCATGAGCCTCGACTCCGTCCGCCAGCACCTCGCCCGCATCGCTCCCGACCTCGAGATCCTCGAGGCCACCACCAGTACCGCGACCGTCACCCTCGCTGCAGCCGCCCATGGCGTGGAACCGGGGCGGATCGCCAAGACCCTGGGACTGAAAGTTGGGGAGCAGCTGTTGCTGCTGGTGGCTCGCGGCGATGCACGCCTGGACAACCGCAAGCTCAAGGCCGCCTTCGGTGGCAAGGCCAAGCTGCTCGATGCTGACACCGTGGAAGGCCTCACCGGGCATCCGGTGGGCGGCGTCTGCCCGTTCGGGCTGGCCACCCCGCTGCCGGTCTATTGCGACGAATCGCTGAAAGCCTTCGATGAGGTGCTACCGGCCGCGGGTGCCATCCACAGTTGCGTGCGCCTCACGCCGGAGCGGCTGGCCGCCCTCAGCGAGGCGCGCTGGGTGGATGTCTGCGCCCTGGGCGATCAGCGCAGCTGATCGTTCTTTTCCACGTCGCGCCGGTCCTTGTTCAATACCACGCAGGCGTAGTAGCCGCCGCCGAGCAGGATGAGCGCGAGCAGGCTGAAGAGAATCATGAAGATACCATCGTCCATGGCTGCCTCCGAGGGATGCCAGAAAGGGATGGGTAAAGCTTAGGCCCCAAGGCGCTCGCGTTACAGCAGCAGGTAGACACGGGAAAAACCGGATCAGATGGCGCCGTGCTCGCTATAGTGACGGTCTCCCCTGCCCTGGCCCTGCATGAAGCGCTACGAAAGATTCGCCGACCAGCTCGCCACCCTGATGACTCGCGGCGTCCTCGCCCCCGGCGAGCGGCTGCCGTCGGTGCGCAACGCCAGCCAGACCCACGGCATCAGCCCCTCCACGGTGTTCCAGGCCTATTACCTGCTGGAGCGTCGCGGGCTGATCGAGGCCCGCGAGCGATCCGGCTATTTCGTCCGCGAACCGGCCCGGGCGCGGGATGCGGCGCCACTGCTGGCGCCTCTGGAGGGCACCGAGGTGGCAGTGAGCGACCTGGTCTATTCGGTGCTGCAGTCGCTGCAAGATCCGGACATCGTGCCCTTCGGCTCGGCCTTTCCCAGCCCCGATCTCTTTCCCCTGGCGCGCCTGGCCCGCAGCATGGCCCACGGCCTGCGCGACCTGCCCGCCCAGGACCTCACCGCCTACGTCACCCCCGGCCATCCCGAACTGCGGCGGCAGATCGCCCGGCGCTACGGCCTGGCCGGCATGCCCGAGGTCGGCGAAGAACTGGTGATCACCCACGGCGCCCTGGAAGCCCTCAACCTGGGCCTGCAGAGTCTGACCCGGCCCGGCGATCTGGTGGCGGTGGAAAGCCCGGCCTTCTATGCCAGCCTGCAGGTGCTGGAGCGGCTACAGCTCAAGGCGGTGGAAATCCCGGTGGACCCCGAGCACGGCCTCAATCTCGATGCCCTGGAAGAGGCCCTGAGTCGCCTGCCGATCAAGGCCTGCTGGTTCATGAGCGGCCTGCAGAATCCCACCGGGGTCAGTCTTGACGACCGCGCCCAGCAGCGCCTCTATGGCCTGCTGCAACGCCATCAGGTGCCCCTGCTGGAAGACGACGTCTATGCCGAGCTCTACAGCGGCAGCGAACCGCACCGCCCCATCAAGCGCTTCGACCGCGACGGCCTGGTGCTGCACTGCGGCTCCTTTTCCAAATGCCTGGCGCCCGGCTATCGCATCGGCTGGATCGCCGCCGGCCGTCAGGCGGGCGCCGTCGCCCGGCTGCGGCTGATGACCACCATCACCCCCTCGATGCCGGCCCAGGCCGCCCTGGCCGACTATCTGCAGCATGGCGGCTACGATCGCCACCTGCGTCGCCTGCGCCTGAGTCTGGACCGCCAGCGCCAGGCCATGCTGGCCGCGGCGCGGCGTTATTTTCCTGCCGACACCCACGTCAGCCGACCCCAGGGCGGCTACTTTCTCTGGTTCGAATTACCCACGCGGGTAGACAGCCTGGCGCTCTACCGCCAGGCCCTGGCCGAGGGCATCAGCCTGGCGCCGGGACCGATCTTTTCCGCGCAACAGGGCTTTCGCCACTGCATCAGACTCAATTGCGGTCATCCCTGGGACGCCCGCAGCGAGGCGGCCATGGCCAAACTTGGTGAGCTGCTGGCGGCCTTTTAGAGACCGCCCTGCACGCTGCCGCGCCCGCCGATGGCCGCGGGTAGCGACAACGGCAGCAGCAGGGTGTCGAGCAGGGCGCTGGCGGGCAGGTCCAGCACCGGCCAGGCCGGTGCCTCGGCGCCGAAGCGCTCCTGGGCGCAGCAGCCGCCCTGCAGCGCATAGAGATCCAGCCGGGTACCGGCATAGACCACCGGCGCGCCGGGCTTGGCGGCGTCCAGGGTGCGCGCCGTGGCGCAGCCGCCGAGGACCAGCATGGCCGTCAGCAGCAGACCGAGGCGCACCGCCCTAGTCATCGTTGCCGGACAGGTGATGTTCGCCCCAGCGCGGCAGCATGTCCTGGGGGATGCCCAGGGTATTGAGGATGCGCGCCACCACGAAGTCCACCAGGTCGTCGAGGGTCTGCGGCTGGTGGTAGAAGCCCGGCGAGGCCGGCAGGATGGTCACGCCCAGGTTGGACAGCTTGAGCATGTTCTCCAGGTGGATGCTGGAGAACGGTGACTCGCGCGGCACCAGGATCAGCTGTCGCCGCTCCTTGAGGGCCACGTCGGCGGCGCGTTCGATGAGGTTGTTGCTGGCGCCGGTGGCAATGGCCGAGAGGGTGCCGGTGGAGCAGGGGCAGACCACCATGGCCGCCGGGGCGCTGGAGCCGGACGCCGGCGGCGCCATCCAGTCGCTCTGGCCGAATACCCGCACCTGGCCAGGGGCGGCGCCGGTGTATTCGGTGAGAAAGGCCTGCATGGCCTGGGGCTTGGGTGGCAGCACCACGTCGGTCTCGGTGGCCATCACCAGTTGCGCGGCCTTGGAGATGAGGAAGTGCACCTCGCGCTCCTCCTGCACCAGGCAGTCCAGCAGGCGCAGGCCGTACTGGGAGCCGGAGGCGCCGGTCAGCGCCAGGGTGATGCGTTCCGGGCCGGCCATCATGCCTGCTCCAGGGCCGCGGCCAGCTTGCCGTGCAGGCCGCCGAAACCGCCGTTGCTCATGATCACCACGTGGGTGGGGCCGTCCAGCTCGGCCTGGACCCGCGTGATGATGGCGTCCAGGGAATCGCAGACCACCGCCGGTACGGCGCAGGTCTCGGCGGTCCCGGCCAGGTCCCAGCCCAGATTAGGCGGGGCGTACCAGATGACGCTGTCGGCGCCGGTGACGCTGGCCGGCAGGCCATCACGGTGGGCGCCCAGTTTCATGGAATTGGAGCGCGGCTCGATGACGGCGATGATGCGCTCACCGCCGACCCGGGCGCGCAGCCCCTGCAGGGTGGTGGCGATGGCGGTGGGATGGTGGGCGAAGTCGTCATAGACAGTCACGCCACGCACCTCGGCGACCTTCTCCATGCGCCGCTTCACGCTACGGAATTCACTCAGGGCGGCGACGCCCATAGCGGGTACCACGCCAACATGACGAGCCGCCGCCAGGGTGGCCAGGGCATTGGCCACGTTGTGCTGGCCGGTCAGTTCCCAGTTCACCGTGCCCTGCACCTCGCCGTCGAACCGCACCTCGAAGCGCGAACCATCCTCGGCCAGCAGGCGGGCCTGCCATTGGCCACCTGCGCCGGTGGTCTGTACCGGGGTCCAGCAGCCCATCTGCAGCACCCGCACCAGGGCCGTTTCGGCAATAGGGTGGATGATCAGGCCGCTGCTGGGGATGGTCCGCACCAGGTGATGGAACTGCCGCTCGATGGCCGCGAGATCCGGGAAGATGTCCGCGTGATCGTATTCCAGGTTGTTGAGGATGGTGGTCCGCGGTCGGTAGTGGACGAACTTGGATCTCTTGTCGAAGAAGGCGCTGTCGTATTCGTCGGCTTCCACCACGAAGAAGGGCGTGCCGCCCAGGCGCGCCGAGATGCCGAAATTCTGCGGCACCCCGCCGATGAGAAAGCCCGGACTCATGCCGGCGTGCTCCAGCACCCAGGCCAGCATGCTGGTGGTGGTGGTCTTGCCGTGGGTCCCGGCGACCGCCAGCACCCAGCGCCCCTGCAGGACGTGCTCGGCCAGCCACTGGGGACCGGAGACATAGGGCAGCCCCTGGTCCAGTACGTATTCCACCGCCGGATTGCCGCGCGACAGGGCGTTGCCGATCACTACCAGGTCCGGCGCCGGATCGAGCTGGGCCGGATCGTAACCCTGGGTCAGCTCGATGCCCTGGGCCTCCAGTTGGGTGCTCATCGGTGGATAGACGTTGGCATCGGAGCCAGTCACGCGATGGCCGGCTTCCTTGGCCAGCACCGCGAGCGACCCCATGAAGGTGCCGCAGATACCGAGGATGTGGATGTGCATGACAGGCGGGCTCCGCTGCAGATTGAACGGCGGCAAGGTTAGCACGGGGGGCCGCGCCGCCGGAGCGATGGCCGTCGCGGATAACCCGGCGCTGCGCCCGCCCCGGCCGGCAGGATTTCGACTAGAGTGCGCAAGGCATCCCTGGCTTTCCGGATGCCCGCATAGCCGTAGGTCCGTTCGCCCTGATAACAAGCACAAGAGGTCGACCATGCTGAAACACCTGCTGATCACCGCTGCAACCCTCTCCTTCGCCAGCCTGGCCCTGGCCGCCGCGCCGACCAAGGTCGCCGACACCGCCCTGGGCAAGGTGCTCGTCGACGGCAAGGGCATGACGCTCTACACCTTTGCCAAGGACAGCGCGGGCAAGTCCGCCTGCAACGGTCCCTGCGCCCAGAACTGGCCACCGCTGACAGCCGAAGCAGGCGCCAAGGCCGCCGATGGCTACAGCCTGGTGACCCGCGACGACGGCAGCCAGCAATGGGCCTACCAGGGCAAGCCGCTGTACACCTGGGTCAAGGACAGCAAGCCGGGCGATACCAGTGGTGATGGCGTCAATCAGGTCTGGCACGTGGCCAAGCCCTGACGCCCGGGCGCTGCCTGCCCAAAACGGGCAGCGCCTTATCTATCCAATAGTTTAATATTTCAAAATCATTCATTTTTAATGATAAGCGTGCAGGCTTAGCCTGAAGGTCTTCCCTTTCAGGAGCCCTGCCATGCCGTTTTTCGCCGTTGTCCCAGCGCAGGTACTCCGACCCTTTAGCCAGCTCGACCGCCCCCTGGAGGTCATCCGCCAGTTCACGCCGAACTGGTTCGCCGTGACCATGGGCACCGGCGTGTTGGCCCTTGCCCTGGCCGCCTGTCCCTGGCGGCTTCCTGGATTGCCCGTCCTCGCCGAGAGCCTCTGGCTGCTCGCTGTACTGCTGTTCTGCCTGTTCAGCGGGCTCTATGCCGCGCGCTGGTTGCTGTTCTTCGACGAGGCCCGCGAAATCTTCGCCCACGCCACTGTCTCGATGTTTATCGGCACCATCCCCATGGGGCTGGCCACGCTGATCAACGGCCTGTTGCTGTTCGGCCTGCCCCGCTGGGGCGCGGCGGTGCTGCCCCTGGCGCTCGGCCTCTGGTGGCTGGATGCGGCCATGGCGCTGGCTTGCGGAGTGCTGATCCCCTATCTGATGTTTACCCGCCAGGCGCATCGCATCGACCAGATGACCGCCGTCTGGCTGCTGCCGGTGGTGGCCGCGGAGGTGGCGGCGGCCAGTGGTGGCCTGCTGGTGCCGCATCTGGCGGTCAGCGAGCAATTCAGCGTGCTCGTCGCCAGCTATGTGCTCTGGGCCTATTCGGTGCCGGTCGCCCTCAGCCTGCTGGTGATCCTGCTGTTGCGCCTGGCACTGCACAAACTGCCGCCGGCCAGCATGGCCGCGTCGAGCTGGCTGGCGCTGGGCCCGATCGCCACCGGCGCCCTGGGGCTACTGGTGCTGGGCAGCGCTGCGCCCGCGGTGTTCGCCGCCCATGGCCTGGTCGGCATTGGCGAGATCGCCCGGGGCCTGGGCCTGCTGGGCGCGCTGCTGCTCTGGGGCCTGGGACTCTGGTGGCTGGCGCTGGCGGTGCTGGTGACCCAGCGCCAGGCGCGGGACGGCATGCCCTTCAACCTGGGCTGGTGGGGCTTCACCTTTCCCCTGGGTGTCTATGCCCTGACCACCCTGCGCCTGGGCGAGGCCCTGGCGGCGCCCTTCTTCACCGGTCTGGGCACCGTGCTGGTGTTGTTGCTGGCGCTGCTGTGGACCCTGGTCGCCAGCCGCACCCTGGCCGGCGCCTACCGGGGCGGTCTGTTCGTCTCGCCCTGCATCGCCCACCTGTGCAAGCAGGTGCGCTAATTTTGCGGACGCTGCAGGCCGTGCTGGTGCAGCCAGCGATAGAGGGTGTTGCGACTCACCCCCAGGCGCTTGGCGGCGCGGGTCATCTGCCAGTGGCAGTCGTCCAGTACCGCACGCAGTTCCTCCCGGGCGCTGTCGACCGGCGCCGCGCTGGACGGCAGCGGCAGCCGGGCGCCACGGCAGTCGGCGGGTAGCTCGTCCAGGCCGATATGGCCATCTTCGCTCAGGGCCACCAGGGTGCGCAGCACGGTACGCAACTGGCGGACATTACCCGGCCAGGGGTGCGCCAGCAGGCAGGCACGCGCGGCCGGATCGAGGTCGATCGCCTCGCCGCGGGCCTCTTCGGCCAGCAGCTGATCGAGCAGTTCGCCACGGTCACTGCGCTCGCGCAGCGCCGGCAGGGTCACCACCAGGCCGCGCAGGCGATAGTAGAGGTCTTCGCGAAAGCTGCCGGCCGCCACCAGGGCCTCCAGATCACGGTGACTGGCGCTCACCAGACGCAGGTCCAGGGCGCGCGGCGCCCCGCCGCCGAGCGGGACCACCTGGCGCTCTTCCAGCACCCTGAGCAGCCGGGTCTGCAGCGCCAGCGGCATGTCGCCGATCTCGTCGAGAAAGAGGATGCCGCCATCGGCCTGCTGCAACTTGCCGGCCATGCCTTCCTTGCGCGCTCCAGTGAAGCTGCCACCGCGATAGCCGAACAGCTCGCTTTCGATCAGGGTTTCCGGGATGGCCGCGCAATTGAGGGCGACGAACGCCTGGCCGGCGCGACTGCTGGCGCGGTGCAGGGCGCTGGCGAAGGCTTCCTTGCCGGTGCCGGTCTCGCCGTGCAGCAGCACCGGCACGTCACGCTCCAGCACCTTGAGCGCCCGGGTGAAATCCCGTGCCAGGGCCGGATCGGCCAGGCAGATGCCGCTGGGCAGGGGCGTCTTGGGCACCGCCACCGGGGTGACCGGACGTACCTGAGGACCGCGCACCAGGCCGTGGAAGCCCTGGCCCTGGCGGCCACGCAACGCCCAGCAGGCGCTGGGTTGCGGGCGGGCGCGCTCCAGCAGCTCGTCCTGCCGCAATTCGAACAGGCTTTCCATCCGCTGCCCCAGCACCGCACTGCGCGCCAGCCCCAGCAGCATCAGCGCGGTCTCGTTGGCGGCGTTGATCCGCCCCTCGTCATCAAAGGCCAGCAGGCCCTCGCTGAGCAGGCCGACATAGGCCGCCTGGGCATGGAAGCGCAGCAGATAGCCATCGGCGTAGCGGTCGAGGAAATAGCAGCTCTCGATCAGCTTGGCCGAGAGATTGACCAGCGCCATGGTATGGAACTGGCCCTGGCGCGAGGCTTCCTGGCGGGCGCTGGAGACGTCCAGCACCGCCAGCAGCTCGCCGGCCGGATCGAAGACCGGACTGGCCGAGCAGGTCAGCTGGGTATGGCGACTGCGAAAGTGTTCGTCGCGGTGGATGGTCAGCGCCTGGCGCTCCACCACGCAGGTGCCGATGCCGTTGGTGCCCTCGCAGGCCTCGCTCCAGTCGGCTCCCAGCCACAGACCGGCCTGCTGGAAGGTCGCGCGCTCGGCGTCGGCGGTGACGCAATCGAGGATCAGCCCGCGGGCATCGGTGAGCAGCACGGCATGGCCGGCGCCGCCCAGTTGCTGGTGCAGGGAATTCATCTGCCCACGGGCGATCTGCAGCACCCGCTGCTGGCGCTGGCGGTGCTCGTCGAAGCGGGCGCGCTCCAGCACCCAGGGTGCTACCGGCGCGGCCGGGTCCAGCTGGTGTTCGTCGAGACAGCGCCGCCAGGAGCGGGCGATGGCCGGATCGCTGGCCGGGCCGTCGAGGACGGCGCCGCGGGCGAGTTCGAGCACCTGGCTGGCATGACGATCGGACGGGGTGGCGGCCATTGTTGTTGTCCTCCGCGGGGCGTCTGCGCGGCCTCCAGCATAGGCCAAATCGGGCGGACTG
Source organism: Pseudomonas sp. PS02302 (assembly GCF_029959585.1). Classification (NCBI taxonomy): domain Bacteria; kingdom Pseudomonadati; phylum Pseudomonadota; class Gammaproteobacteria; order Pseudomonadales; family Pseudomonadaceae; genus Pseudomonas; species Pseudomonas sp. PS02302. Next base: position 44,608 of record NZ_JASCON010000017.1, on the reverse strand, counting down.
GGCACTCTGTCACCCCCAGGTGACAGACTGTCACGCCAAGGGGTGACAGCTCTGTCACAGTGGCAGCTGGCGGCTTTCCCCGGAAAAGACCGCAAGGCCGTAACCATGCGGGTTCGCCCGACTTGGCCCGCGCCTTGCTCAGGATCGGAGCGCCGCTCTTCCTACAAGAACAAACAGGAGACCCACCATGCGCTACGCAGCTCCCGGCACCCAAGACGCCCTGCTGACCCTGCAGGCCCGCTACGGCAACTACATCGGCGGCGAATTCGTCGCCCCGGTGAAAGGCCAGTACTTCACCAACACCTCCCCGGTGAACGGCTCGGTGATCGGTGAATTCCCCCGCTCCGACGCCGCCGACATCGAACGCGCCCTGGACGCCGCCCATGCCGCCGCCGATGCCTGGGGCCGCACCTCGGTGCAGGACCGCTCGCTGATCCTGCTCAAGATCGCCGACCGCATCGAACAGAATCTGGAAAAACTGGCCGTCGCCGAGACCTGGGACAACGGCAAGGCGGTGCGCGAGACGCTCAACGCCGACGTGCCCCTGGCCGCCGATCACTTCCGCTACTTCGCCGGCTGCATCCGCGCCCAGGAAGGCAGCGCCGCCGAGATCAACGACAACACCGCCAGCTACCATTTCCACGAGCCGCTGGGCGTGGTCGGCCAGATCATTCCCTGGAACTTCCCGCTGCTGATGGCCGCCTGGAAGCTGGCCCCGGCGCTGGCCGCCGGCAACTGCGTGGTGCTCAAGCCCGCCGAGCAGACCCCGCTGTCCATCACCCTGTTCGTCGAGATGGTCGGCGACCTGCTGCCGCCCGGCGTGCTCAACGTGGTGCAGGGCTATGGCAAGGAGGCCGGCGAGGCCCTGGCCACCAGCACCCGCATCGCCAAGATCGCCTTCACCGGCTCCACCCCGGTGGGTTCGCACATCCTCTCCTGCGCGGCCAAGAACATCATTCCCAGCACCGTGGAACTGGGCGGCAAGTCGCCCAACATCTACTTCGAAGACATCATGCAGGCCGAGCCGAGCTTCATCGAGAAGGCCGCCGAGGGTCTGGTACTGGGCTTCTTCAACCAGGGCGAGGTCTGTACCTGCCCCTCGCGCGCCCTGGTACAGGAATCCATCTACGCCCCCTTCATGGAAGCGGTGATGAAGAAGATCGCCCAGATCAAGCGCGGCGATCCACTGGACACCGAGACCATGGTCGGTGCCCAGGCCTCCCAGCAGCAATTCGAGAAGATCGTCTCCTACCTGGAGATTGCCCGCGAGGAAGGCGCCGAATTCCTCACCGGCGGCAACGTCGAGAAACTGCAGGGTGATCTGGCCAGCGGCTATTACATCCAGCCGACCCTGCTCAAGGGCCACAACAAGATGCGCGTCTTCCAGGAAGAGATCTTCGGCCCGGTGATCGGCGTCACCACCTTCAAGGACGAAGCCGAGGCCCTGGCCATCGCCAACGACACCGAGTTCGGCCTCGGCGCCGGCGTCTGGACCCGCGACATCAACCGCGCCTACCGCATGGGCCGCGGCATCAAGGCCGGCCGCGTCTGGACTAACTGCTACCATCTCTATCCTGCCCATGCTGCCTTCGGCGGCTACAAGAAATCCGGCGTCGGCCGTGAAACCCACAAGATGATGCTCGACCACTACCAGCAGACCAAGAATCTGCTGGTCAGCTACGACATCAATCCGCTGGGCTTCTTCTAGAGGCGACCTGTAGACCCCGGGGTGCGGCCGCCACTGGCGTTACCCCAGGGTCAAGGTCGCTCCGCGAAGACGACGCCTGGATCGCGCGCCTCAGCAGGACGTCGGGGCGCGCCTCCCGCCTGACCTGGATCAACACCCCCTCCCCGTGGGTGGCCGACGCTAGACGCAGCGGCCGCCCGTGGTGGACAGGTGCGTCCTGGCGCAGGCCCCGTCTGGCTTCATCCACGCATCATGCCTCCATGAGGGACTCGTCATGCCTAAAACAATGAAAGCCGCTGTCGTCACCGCCTTTGGCAAACCCCTGGAATTCCGCGAAGTCGAGGTGCCCACCCCGGGTGCCGGCCAGGTACTGGTCAAGATCGCCGCCAGCGGCGTCTGCCACACCGATCTGCATGCCGCCCAGGGCGATTGGCCGGTCAAGCCCAATCCACCCTTCATCCCCGGTCACGAAGGCGTCGGCCATGTGGTGGCGGTGGGCGCCGGGGTCACCCATGTCAAGGAAGGCGACCGGGTCGGGGTGCCCTGGCTGTATTCCACCTGCGGTCATTGCGAGCATTGCCTGGGCGGCTGGGAGACCCTCTGCGAGTCCCAGCAGAACACCGGCTATTCGGTGAACGGCGGCTTCGCCGAATACACCCTGGCCGATGCCGGCTACGTCGGCCGCCTGCCGGACAACGTCGGCTTCGTCGAGATCGCGCCCATCCTCTGCGCCGGGGTCACCGTCTACAAGGGCCTGAAGATGACCGACACCCGCCCGGGCAACTGGGTGGTGATCTCCGGCATCGGCGGCCTCGGCCACATGGCGGTGCAGTACGCCCGAGCCATGGGCCTGAACGTGGCGGCGGTGGATGTGGACGACCGGAAGCTCGACCTCGCCCGCCGCCTGGGCGCCGAGGTCACCGTCAACGCCCGCGAGCAGGACCCGGCGGCCTACCTGAAGAAGGAGATCGGCGGCGCCCACGGCGCCCTGGTCACGGCGGTGTCGCCCAAGGCCTTCGAGCAGGCCATCGGCATGACCCGCCGCGGCGGCACCATCGCCCTCAACGGCCTGCCGCCGGGTGACTTCCCGCTGTCGATCTTCGACATGGTGCTCAACGGCACCACGGTGCGTGGCTCCATCGTCGGCACCCGCCTGGACCTGCAGGAGGCGCTGGACTTCGCCGGCGAAGGCAAGGTCAAGGCCACGGTGAGCGCCGAACCGCTGGAGAACATCAACGACATCTTCGCCCGCATGCACGGCGGCGGTATCGAGGGTCGGGTGGTGATCGACATGGCGCTGGGCTGAGAACCAGCGCGCCACTCCCGCGTCGGCCCCGGCGCGGGAGTGAACCTTTCGCCTACCCTGACCTCTGAGCGGCTGGCGTTTTTTCCCGGCGCCGATCTCGACCAGGCCACAAACGCTGGCCCCGGCTGCCCTTATAATCGCCGCCGGACCCTCGCAACTACGGTAGGCACGCCCCATGGAATTCAACCCGATCGATCTGATCCTGCACCTCGACGTCTATCTCAGCGGGTTGGTAGCCCAGTACGGCACCTGGATCTACGTCATTCTCTTCGCCGTGATCTTCTGCGAGACGGGTCTGGTGGTCATGCCCTTCCTGCCCGGCGACTCCCTGCTGTTCATCGCCGGCGCCCTCTCCGCCCTCGGCGACATGGACCCCTATCTGCTCGCCGGCCTGCTGATGTTCGCCGCGGTGGCGGGCGACAGCACCAACTACCTGATCGGCCGCTTCGCCGGCGACAAGCTGTTCAGCAACCCCCATTCCAAGATCTTCCGCCGCGACTACCTGCTGCGCACCCAGGCCTTCTACGAGCACCACGGTGGCAAGACCATCACCCTGGCGCGCTTCCTGCCCATCATCCGCACCTTCGCCCCCTTCGTCGCCGGCGTAGGCCGCATGCACTATCCCTACTTCCTCGCCTACAGCGTGCTCGGCTCGCTGCTCTGGGTCGGCGGTCTGGTGAGCCTGGGCTACTTCTTCGGCAACGTGCCCTTCATCAAGCAGAATCTCACCCTGATGGTGCTGGCCATCATCGGTATCTCCCTGCTGCCGATGATCCTCGGCCTGATCAAGAGCCGGCGCGCCGCGGTCCAGAGCGGAGTCTGAGTCCTTGGGTTTCTGGCGCGCCTGGCGCGAACGGCGCCTGCTGGAGCGGGTCGCCATCGCCGACGAGCTCTGGGCGCGCCTACGTCAGCGCCTGCCGATCCTCGATGGCCTGAGTGCCGCGGAGGACACCTGGCTGCGCGAGCACTGCGTGCTGTTTCTCGCCGAGAAGCGCCTGACCCTGCTCCAGGGCCTGGAACTGGATGACGGCGATCGCCTGCTGCTGGCCGCCCAGGCCCTGCTGCCGCTGCTGCACCTGCCGGAAGCGGCGCTCTATCCCAATGTCCGCGAGATCGTCGTCTACCCCGACGCCTTCGTCAGCCCGCAGCGCCATCGCGACGAAGGTGGCCTGGAACACGAGTGGGACGAGGAACGCGACGGCGAAGCCTGGGATCGCGGCCAGGTGGTGCTGGCCTGGCCCGGCATCCAGGCCAGTGGTGGCTGGGAAGCCTACAACCTGGTCATCCACGAATTCGCCCATCTCATCGATCTGCTCGCCGGCGGCCTGTGCAACGGCCAGCCGCCGCTGCACGAAGGCATGCCCCAGGCGGCCTGGACCAGCGCCCTGCAAGGCGCCTATGACGACCTCAATCGCCAGCTCGACGCCGATCCGGACGCCGAGACCTCGCTCGACCCCTATGCGGCGGAAAGCCCCGAGGAATTCTTCGCCGTCGCCTGCGAGTATTTCTTCAGTGCGCCCGACCTGCTCAGCGAACACTATCCGGCCGTCTACGGACAGCTGCAGCAGCTGTTCCGCCAGGACCCGCGCAGCCGTCTCGCCGCTAGCCTGGCGAGCGTGCAACAGCCGACACCCCCGGGGTCCGAGGCTCGAACCCCGATCTGAAAGCGCCTATACTCCCGGCCACTTTTCCCAACCGACCAGAGGGACCCGTTCATGAGCTACAGCAAGATTCCCGCCGGCAAAGACTTGCCGAACGACATCTACGTCGCCATCGAGATTCCGGCCAACCACGCGCCGATCAAGTACGAGATCGACAAGGACAGCGACGCCCTCTTCGTCGACCGTTTCATGGCCACCCCCATGTTCTACCCGGCCAACTACGGCTACATCCCCAACACCCTGGCCGACGATGGCGATCCCCTGGACGTGCTGGTCGTGACCCCCTACCCGGTCGCTCCCGGCGCCGTGATCCGTGCCCGTCCGGTCGGCGTGCTGCACATGACCGACGAAGCCGGCGGTGACGCCAAGCTGATCGCCGTCCCCCACGACAAGCTGAGCGTCCTGTACAAGGACGTGAAGGAATACACCGACCTGCCGGCCCTGCTGCTGGAGCAGATCAAGCACTTCTTCGAGAACTACAAGGATCTGGAGAAGGGCAAGTGGGTCAAGGTCGAAGGCTGGGGCGACGCCGACGCCGCCCGCGCCGAGATCACCAAGGCCGTGGCCGCCTACAAGGGCTGATCCACGCTCCTTTGGAAAAGCCCGGCTCGCCGGGCTTTTCTGTTTCCGGACGTCACACCGGGCACACCGGGCTTCCTATCCGGCGGCAAAGCGACTACCCTGCACCCCTCGTCGCCATCCGCGACCCTGCGCCGATCCGCCATCTGCCGATCGCCGCCGGAGGCCCCAGGCCTCTTTCTCATCTGCCCGGCAAGGGCAACCCGGGCGGGCCGGGCTCACCAAAAATCAGCTCAACCCGCCCTCTAAAGCCGGCCACAAGCCGGCTTTTTTGTTGTCCGAAGAAATCTATCGACATCCAAAAAGGCTAGCAACCATGCGGCTTACAGCTTAGCATTCGTCCAAGGAGATCCACCGAGGACCTACAAAATCCACGACCAAGGTGTGGGTCAGAATGTGGGTCCAGGGGTGTGGTTAGAGGAGGAGCAATGGGTAAGCTGACCAGTAAGACCGTGGAGTCGATCGTCAAAGCTGCAACACCAGGCAAGACCAACGATGGCGACGGCCTCTACTTCCAGGTCTCCAGGAGCGGCGGTACAAGCTGGATCTTCCGCTACAAGCTCGACGGCCGAAGCCGAGAAATGGGGTTAGGGCCCTTCCCTGCCGTTACCCTTAGCCAAGCCCGTCAGTTGGCCGCTGACCAGCGCAAGCTGCTTGCCTTAGGGAGCGACCCACTCGCATCCCGCGATGCGGCCAAGGAAGCCAAGCGCGAGGCAGAGCGCCAAGCCGCAGCACGTCGTATTACGTTCGAGGATCTGTCTCGCGACTACCAGCAGGCACACGGGGGCAGCTGGTCTGAGAAATGGCGGAAAGGCTGGCTACGTAAGCTGGAGCTCTACGCCTTCCCAGCCATGGGTAAATTGCCTGCGGACACCATAGGTACTGACCAAGTGCTGGCTGTCTTGCGCCCCATCTGGGCGACCAAGACTCGCACCGCCGATGAAGTCCGCGGCCAGATCGAACAGATACTGGATGCAGCCAAAGCCCGGCGCCTGCGCGAGGGGGAAAATCCTGCCCGCTGGCGCGGTCACCTAGATAACCTGCTGAGCAAAGCAGAGAAAAAGAAGGCCAGGCAGCGCCAGCACTTCCCAGCATTGCAATGGCAAGACACTCCAAAGCTGATAGCTGCCCTGGCCAAAATCGAGACGCGTGACGCCGTCGCCACCAGGCTGCTGATCTTAACCGGCGCGCGCCACCATATGATCCAACATGCTCAATGGTCTGAATTCGACCTCAAAGCAGGAGCCTGGGCTCTACCTGCTGAGCGGATGAAGATGCGGAAACGCTTCGTCATTCCTCTGCCACGTCAGGCCATCGAAGTGCTGGAGATACTGAATAGTAATCATTCGATATATCTATTTCCCGGACGGGGAAAGAGCGGCGTCATGCACAGCAATGCAATACGCAATCTGCTGCACAAGCTGGGGTATGAAGACATCACAAGACACGGCTTCCGGTCCACCTTTCGGGACTGGGCAAATGAGTGCACAAACTACCCAAGAGAGGTTTGCGAGCTTGCGCTTGCCCACGATGAGCGCGATCAGACAGAGGCAGCCTATTCACGGTCCGATCTTCTCGAAAAACGCAGAGCGCTGATGACGGACTGGGCAAATTTCTGCACGAACGCGCAGTAAAACAGGAAGCACGAATGGCACTTCCAATCTTTAGTAAAACATCGAAGCTTTTGAAAAGTTCGACCACCACCTTTTGGTGGTTAGTATTTCGCTCGCCACGCTTTTTCAAGCGTTAATTTTGGAGACTTGGGCTTTGAGAATCATAGTCAGACTCAGCCGGCGCTTAGTAAAAGTTTTATATCTACCCATTTTCGGAGCAGGCTCAGGCGCTTTGATAGAGTGATTCCACATGCCTAACACAACAATCTCGTCGTCTTTCTGAATACCTTTCAGCCAGGCTGATTCACGCGCCCATATACTTACTTCAAGTCCAACGCCGTTGGCTGGATCGTCAGAATCAGCTCGAAATTTATTCATCTGCAAATTTATGACGTTCTGAGCCTTATTACCATTAATTGCAGTTCTTATGCTACTAACGGCTCCTTGAATAGCGATAGGATGCGAGACTGTATTTTTTGAGATAGCGTGAAATGCCTCCATGTGCCGATCGGGCTCGAAATAAAATTGACTCCAAGACACCTTCACATTGCCTTCGAATACCAGCTCTAAATATTGCTCGATATCGTGATCATTGTTGCATAAAGCACGAAGCTTCAGAGCTCGTTTAGCCGAATTGATATAGGCGGGGAGCAGACCAGGATTGTGAGTATATATTCTACCAGCTTTGGCTCTAGCTGCGTCATCATCGAGGGGTGGTACAAAACCTTTTTCCAGCGCTTCTTTGATCATGACCAAGCGCATACGGTATCGGTTGTGCTGAATGCTCTCGATCAGATCTTCGGATGTCTTCGCAATTTCTTTGATTTCCTCATCCACGCCGAATCGACAGCTAGAAGTGTGAGCACCCTTTGGTAATAGACGAAAGTACCCCTGAACAAAGACAGGCTTGTCATACATTTCTTTTGTGTAAGGCGGATTATGGGCAACATGAGTACCACACTTGCATCGCAATGGCTCGGCGCCCGTACCTTTGACATACGTGTCCGCCTCCCACCTCACACCATTCTGATCGAAGGCGTGATCCATCTTGATACCCATGAAAGCTCCTTTTTTAAATCTCCACCCACGTTTACTCGCGATTCTTCATTGAAATAAATTCGAGGCCTCATCCGAGCGCAGCGAACTCTCACTTGACTAATCGCAACCCAACTCCACTACGAGTTTCAAAAGCCCTAGCTTCGCCATTACCGGCAATAGCCACAGGTGCAATCCCGAACAAAATTGGAGTCAAATCTGCAGATAGAACATCCAGCTCTAGGGCAATTGCGCTGAGCGATTTTCCTTGATCTCGGGCGAGCCCCAATACTTTCTGCAGCACTTGCGAAGTCTCTCGGGGTGAAGGGGCAGGCTCTTTGATTCTTGCTCCCATGGCGGCAAGCTCAACACAAAAACTACGATATACCCACTCGGTCAAGACTCCGACTTTGCCTAAGCGAAAAGCGAGAGCCATAGCAGAAACGTTCCAGATTTTCTTCATCTTTATTACGTCTGCCACTGATCTACATTTCCATCCCTGAGCCAAGATGGTCTGCTTGGGCATTAGAAACGCAGAGGCGAAGGCATTTGCCTCATTTTCGACGTCTTTCCCCTTGTTCTCGCCATGCCTATGTAAAATCAAATGTCCTAGCTCATGAGCAGCATCGAATCGGCTGGCCTCAGCTGATTTCTGAGTATTCAAAAATACAAAAGGTGTTACGCCTCGACGCCAGCAAGAAAATGCGTTGACCTGACTTGTTTCCTCGGCAAGGGAAAAAACACGGACACCTTTCGACTCAAGAAGATGAACCATGTTCTTTATGGGTAGTACTCCCAGCCCCCACTCCGCACGCACAGCCTCCGCAGCTGCCTCGGGATCTATACCAGCGCAATCTGGAACAGACGCTTCTGGCAGATGAAATTTTCTATCGATCCAGTCACTGAGCATATAGGCAATGCCGCCCGCTGCGAGAGCTGCATTCCTCTGCCCAGCAGTCATACGGGAGAAAGAACGAAAACTTGCGTTCTCATCAGTGGGCGCGTCTACGTCGACACCACTAAAAAAGGGCAGCGGAAAGCTAAGAGCTTGGGCAATACTGCTCAAACTCTCGTGCGAAGGAACTAAATCACCACTTTCATACAGAGATATCGTTTTGCCACTTAAGGATGTGGCATCTGCTAGCGATTTTTTTGTCCACCCGCGGCGCTGGCGGGCGAGTACTAGTCGGGCCGGATTGAAATTGCTGGTCTCAGTCATGATCTCGGTGTGATAGAAATTTCGATATCGGAAGTTGCATCGGACCCCAGGTCTATCTCTGGAGCTTCTACAATAAGCGCCGGCATGATAAAACGCGGATTCCAATCGTCAACTTTTCCGTTTTCGCCAATATTAATTGGACGAGAGAGCTCGTAATGAACAGTGCGATTCCCGAGGTCAACGTAAAACAGAAGGATCCAGAGTGTCTGCTCCCCCTGCTGATCATCGATGAACACTTGTCTACTGCGTCGCTCTACAGGGAACAGGTCCGCTTGCCGAGCGTTATAAGACACACTTTTAGTCGTGCGATTGCCGCGCTTGTTCCGGGTCTGCGGACCTTTGGCGTACGGATTGCCAGTATTGCTGTCACCGCAAGCAACCGTCACGGCATGTTTGCCATCGGGAGAAACAACGCGTGGCTGATTGCTTGGATCTGCAGGTTTCCATCCCTTAGGAAGCATCTGCTGCCTAAAAGCTTCAGTTCCAAAAATCCAAGCCAAGGTGCCATCAGCCCCCTTAGGCTGAAGGGGGCCTGCCAAAGACGCCGACCGAAAGCACTGCAACGCTGTAGCCTCCAGATCAGCAGCAGTTACGCCTAGCAATTGCTCAATGGCCTGCTCGGGAGGAAGGTCGGCTATACGACGGACATGATTGCTTGGCGCCATGACTAATCTCTCGTGTCGAGTTCCTTTTTTTATACATCGCTTGATGTGTAAAAACAAGAACATCTTGCAACTCGAAAAAATCTTAGCCTCACATTACTGCCATGACATCACCATTAAAAAGGCTTGCCCTATGTCATTGCAGTGGCCCCCAAATGCCACTCCCCCAAGGTCGCCCCCCTCCATCCCGCCATGAAAGCCGGCGCCGCTATCGGCACAGTCGGTGGTGTAGCACGCGGTGTCAGCGCTGCCCTGGCCGGCGGCCAGACCGGTGCAGTCCTCGGTGCTATTGCTGGGCCAGTCGGCATTACGCTTGGATCCGTATCGGGCGCCATCCTCGGCGGCATGGGCGGCTGTGCCCTCGGCGCTCAGCTCGGTGAATCGCTCGACCGCCACGTCCTAGCCAACAACCTCTGCCTGCTCTGCGGTCACCGCTTCAACTTGCCGGCCTGATCGGCACCCTTCGCTTTCATCTCACTAGTCCGGTCGGTGCTGCGCCTCGCGCAGCGCTTTATGCCGGCGTGCACCAAAAGGAATCGCTCACATGGCACATCTCGTCGACACCATGGCCTACGCTGGTGCCACCCCGTGGCATGGCCTAGGCAATCAGCTCACTCAGAAGCAGCCCATCGAAGTCTGGCAACGCGAAGCCGGCATGGACTGGCAGATCCTCGAAAGTCCTGTGCACTTCAAATCGGATGCGGTCGGTCACCTGGGTGCTATCTACTCGTTCCCCGAGCAGAAGGTGCTGTTCCGCTCCGACACCAAGGCGCCGCTCTCTGTCGTCTCCCAGCGCTATCAGACGGTGCAGCCGCGCGAGGTTCTGGAGTTCTACCGCGACCTGACCGAAGTCTCAGGCTATCAATTGGAAACAGCGGGCGTACTCAAGGAAGGTCGCAAGTTCTGGGCCCTTGCGCGGACGGGACAAAGCATGACCTTGAAAGGGAATGACCAGGTCAACGGCTACCTACTCTTGGCCACCTCTTGCGATGGCACCCTGGCGACGACTGCGACACCCACCACGGTCAGGGTGGTATGCAACAACACGCTCAGCATCGCTATGAATGGCGCCACCCAGGCGATCAAGGTTCCCCACAGCACGCGGTTCGACCCTATGGCCGTGAAGAAACAGCTCGGTATCGCCGTCGCGGGCTGGGATGAGTTCATGTATCGCCTGCGGCGGCTGGCCGATCGCAAGGTAGGCGATGCCGAGTCGACGGGCTTTTTCATGCGGGTGCTCTGTGATTCAGCCGGGAGCAGTCATACCCAGGGTGTGCTTCCCAATGAGCGGGCCCTGAGAACGGTGCAAGCCCTGTACGAGGGACGAGGTCGCGGCGCGGTCCTTGAGTCCGCACAAGGGACCGCCTGGGGCCTGCTCAACGCGGTCACCGAGTTCGTCGATCACGAACGGCGGGCACGAAGTTCTGAGTATCGGCTCGACTCGGCCTGGTTTGGCCAAGGTGGTGAGCTCAAGCAACGGGCACTGTCGGCCGCACTCGACCTGGTGGCCTGACGGTATTCCCCCCCTAGCTACTGGCCACGGCATTCCTCCGGCCGCGCCAACGCCATTCCAGATTCGCAGCACTGTTCCCTACCTTCTGACAACGCGCTCAGGCAGCTTCGTGCCGGCTGAGCCCTCTATGCCGCATAGGAGACTGCTCATGAGTCGTTCATCCCTGATCACCCAGCAACGCCCTCGCCCAACCCTCCACCTCGTCACCACCGCTACGGACTCTCGCCTTGCAGCTCCTGCAGCTCGACCTGTGAGGCTCTGCAGCCAAGACGCTGCAGCGGCCCTGGGGCTGGATCCGGACAAATCTCAGCTGGATCTTTGGCTCGAGAAAACCGGACGGCGAACGGCCGCTCTGGAGAACGATCTTCGGGACGACAGTACTCCGGCATTCTGGCAAAGCGTGCTCGAGCCCATCATTGCCTGGCGCTACAGCAGGAGCACCGGCCGCAAGGTTCGGCGCTACAGCCGGGAGGTGTCCCATGCCTCGCCCGATCTGGCCTGGATGGCTGCCCGCGTTGAACGCGAAGTGCTGAATGACGAAGACGTCCAGTTGCTGGTGTGCAAGGCGGTGGGCGCCAGCGAAGTCCATCTCTGGCAGGAAGGCGTGCCCGTAGCCATGCGTCTGCAAGTCATGCACCTACTGGCAGTGGCAGGCAAATACGCGGCTGACGTGGCAGTACTGCTGGGTGGTCAGCAGTGGCAGATCCATCGTATCGAGCGCGATGAAGCCAGCATCGCGCAGCTGATCGAAGGAGAGCGTCAGTTCTGGCACTACGTGGACACGGATCGTCCGCCGCCAGCCGATGGCTCCGCCTCTGCAGGTAAGGCACTTGCGCGCCTGTATCCGCAGGACTCAGGCGCGCGGCGTGACTTTCGCCAGCAAGCCGGTCTGCTTGCCATCTATCTGGAGCTGAAGCTGGTGCGCCAAGCACTCCAGGCCAAACAAGCGCGAGCAGCAGAACTCGAGCAGCGTCTGCAACAGGCCTTGGGCGACGCCACCTACGGGGATTTCCCGCATGGATCCATTCGATGGCAACGGGGCCAGGACCGCACTGTGCCCGATGTCGAGCGCCTGCTGCAGGATCAGCCAGAGCTGCTGGAGCGTTACGCCAAACACCTGCCAGGAGAGCGGCAGTTCTTCATCAATTGAAGGCGGTACCACTGCCCTCTCCGCCTCAGCTTTCGCTTTTTGAAACCTAACCTTTGTCGCGAGACCTCTCATGTTTGCGAGCAAACTTAAGGCCGGCGAAACCGCTGGCAGCTATCTCATCGACTCTCCGGTAACCGAAGCCGACATTCTCGGTATCGCGAGGCAACTCGTTGCCCAGCGATTGAGCAAGGGCAGCAGTTTGACCGAGCCCCAGCAGGTCATTGCCCATCTGCAGACGCTACTCATCCAGCAAGAGCGAGAAGTCTTCGCCCTTCTGCTGCTCGACAGCAAGCATCGCGTGATCTGCTACGAGGAGTTGTTCCAAGGCACCCTGGATGCGGCGAGTGTCTATCCGCGCGAGGTGGTGAAAACCGTGCTGCGCCACAACGCGGCGGCGGTGATCCTGGTACATAACCACCCATCGGGAGATCCGGAGCCAAGCCAGGCAGACCGTCGTCTCACCCAAACGCTCAAGGAGCTGCTGAACCTGGTGGGTACCCGCACCCTGGACCACATTATAGTGGGACACGAGGGCTGCGTTTCGATGGCGGATTTGGGCTTGGTCTAGCTTTCGCGATTTGCTCTGCCTGCTTCACAGCCCCCGCTGACAACTAGCGATCCCTGCACTCCACCAGCACGTCTCCTCGTTTCTGCTCAAGCCGCCGGACCGAGCGTGTCGATCTCGGCGATCTTCTGCAACTCGGCGAGATAGTCCTGCTGGTGGAGCGCTAGCCAGCGAACCACCCGATTGTTCGCTAGGAGTTTGGCGATGTATCCGCGGGCAACGGTCAAATGCAGATTATCGATGCCATAGGTCTCCTCGACCGATTTAACCTGAGTCTGGAGTGCTGCCAGTTCGCGCTCCATGCGCGCAATCTGTTGCCCTGAAGGCGTTGGTTTGCCGCCGCCCTTGCCCTTCTTGGCTATAGCGAGCTGATTTTCGGGTGTGGCCGCGCGCAAAGCTCGGGCAAACATCACTGTGAAATTGTTCTGGCCGATCATGAGATCAGCAGCTTCAATCTGCCTCATAGGCGACATCTGACGAAGGATGTCGAACACTTTCATCGAGCACGGCGTGTCTTTCAGCATTTCGGCTGCCTCAGGACTGATCCCGTCGAGCAGCCGGAAACGGCGCAGCACCGACTCGACCTGAAGGCCTAGAGCGGCGGCAATGTCGACTGATGGCACCCCCCGGTCCATCGCGCGCACTATCATTCGGTGCTCCTGGATCGGCGGGATGCGATTGACGCGCTTGTTGTAAGTATAGGTGTCGTCGTCAGCGGCAAGCAGGCACTCGACTTCCGCGATGCCGAGTTCTTTCAGCGCCTCCAGCCGAAGGTGGCCGTCGAGAAGGAACCAAGTCCCGGCATTCTTTGCGTCGGCCATGACTACGAGCGCTTCGATCAGGCCGATCGCCTCTATCGAACTCAGAACCTGCGAGTAGGAGCGACTCTCTTTAGCGCCGGCCGGCAACGTCTTTAACGGAACAATGGCCGCGACGGGTATCGTCAGGAAATCTCGATCGAAGGCGAGGTGGATGCGACCGTCGTCTCTATCCTTAGGGTAGTCAACCATGCTCCCCTCCAAATACCCTAATTTGGAGCGCTTTCGGCATGGTATCTAAACCTTCCGCGCGCAGCAGATTGGTGAAGCCGTCATTAGAGACCAGATCCTTCAGCGCCTCGACGACGAATAGCAGCCGGGTCTGAGTGAAGTTAGACTTTTTGACGAGCAGGCGTTGCTTTTCGGCCTCACGTTGATAGACCTGCATGAGATCGGCAGCCGTCATCCGGCGGACGCCTGTACCTTTCCGACCCAGCCGCCCAGCGGGCAACCCGCCTTTGTACTGGCTGCGCAATCTCATTTCGAGCAGGCGACGAACTGCGGCGAGCTTCTTACCCCGAAGTTTGCCGGTCTCGTAAGCGTCAAGCAGCAGACCCTGCGCCTCTTCCGTCTCGGCCTTGGAAATTTCCATCGCCAGTGTGATCGGAATGAGCCCGCTCTCAACGGCTGACACTAAACGTTCCTCGCCGCGCTCGAGCAGAGAGGCAATCATGTTCACCCAAGACGCCCCGACGCCGATCTTTTCTGCTATGGCCGCGTCGCTGAAGCCGCGAGACCGTAGTGCGCCGATCTCCTTTACGAGGTCAATTGGGCGGGGGGTGCGCCGGGCGATGTTCTCGACCAGACTCATCACGAGGCAGTCTTTCTCGCTGGCCTCGATCACCACCGCTGGAATCTCGGTCTGGCCCAACATCTGAAAGGCTTCAAGCCGACCTTCGCCGCAAACGAGATCGTATCTTGGCCCGCCTGCGCCATCACGGCGGCTCACCGTGATTGGCCGCTTCAGACCGATGGCCTCGATGTTATTTACGATCTCCCGATGCTGGCGCTTGTTACGCGCTCGCGGATTTAAAACCGTGATCCGGGAGATAGGGATCATTTCAATCCGGTTTGGTCGGATGGCAGGCATCAGACGGCCTCCTCGAGACGTATAGGTGTAGCAATGTCGTAGAGAAGATTAAGGTTGTCGAAACGATAGGCATCGAGCCCCAGCGCATTATCCTCTCCCAGCCGTAGCTTCTCGGAGAGCAAGTCGATACGGGGAAACAGGTAGTAGTCCAACGGCGCGCGATTGCTGATGTCCATCCGCATGACGATCGTAATATCGGGCGCAAGCGAAGTATCGAAGTGCAAGTTCCACCGAAGAAGCCCGGTCGTGGTCTCCATGCAGCGAGCCACCACCAAGGAAAGGCTGAACTCACCGTTGACGATCACCCTGTCAGTCTGCAGGTCCTGCCGGACATCGCTGCCCGCGGACCGCAGTCCTTCGAGCACCTCACGGAGAATGCCGGGATGGAGCTTACGCAGCTCGCGGTTGATTTCTACGTAGCAATAATCCCGATTCGGCGTGAAGCCGACCAGGCCATAGGCACGAAGCAGACTACCAAAGCGAGAGCTATATGCGCTGCTGGATGGCATGCCGTCGCATTCGTCAATGACGATGCCGGAGAGCAGACCGCGTTGTTGATAGAGCTCCCTGAGAGACTGCAGCATTTCATCGTCGCTTAATCGGAACGAGCGCGCGCCTATAATGGCCCTCGCTGCCTCGAACAACTCGCGCTCGACGACAGCCGCGAAAGCACCCTGCGCTCTGATCCACATTGCAGGATCATTTTGGACGCGTTTTTTCTTCAGCTTGAAAGATCGGCGATTCCATACGTTGTCGCCAACATACTTTTCATTGATGAGAATCTGGTGGACGGTCCCCCTCGTCCAGTTCCGTCCAAGGTCGGTGGAAATACCCCGCCTGTTCAGATCGGTCGCAATCTCGCTTTCGGTGTATCTATGAAAAACGAATGCCTGATAAATCTCGCGGACCAGATCGACTTCGTCTGCAGGCCCGAGCGTTAGGATCACCCGATCGGTCTGGATGCTCTTCTGCTCACCTCGCTCGAGAGATCCTTTGGTGGCCCCATGCTCGTCGATCAGAGTCCGCCGCAGGCCGAAGCCCGCCGGTCCACCCTGACGATAGCCCTTCTCAATCAGCCGGCCCTGACCCGCGAAAACCTTGGTTGAGAGTTCACGGCTATATTCACCGGCCATCGCGCGCTTGACGCCCTTGACGATAGTGGAGATCGGACTGCCATCATTATCGAATTGCTCAGCACAATACTGCACAGCAATGCCAGCGCGTCGGCAAAGATATTCATAATAGGCGCTCTCGTCAGCATCCTGGAATCGGCCCCAGCGGCTGACGTCATAAACAAGTACCAAGGTGAAATCGGCGATTCCGGACTTCACGTCCTCAATGAGTTGCTGGAGTGCGTCGCGCCCCTCTATCTTGAGGCCGCTCTTACCGGCATCGGCATAGGTCTTGACGATCTCGATCCCTCGGGCCTGGGCATATTGCTTAATTGCGTCCGATTGGTTTTCGGTCGAATACTTTTGATGGTCCGTCGACATGCGCACGTATTCGGCAGCTCGTAGGGGATGGTCTGGTTGACCTGATCGATCATCGTCGTAAAGTCTTCGCTTCATCAACACACGCTCTCCTGAACATCGCTTCGGCAATCGGGGCTACCTGCTGCCACAGCGCATTGTGGGCATCCGCCGCCTCTCCGCACAAAAGCCAGTCTAACTAAGGAGAAAACGGAAGATGTTGCCGAAAAGAGGCAAGAAATTACCCCAATGGAGAGGCGTTCTTGGAGGACACCGAATCTACGCGCGGACTCTCGCCGAATTGCTGCGCAAGGAGCATGGCGACAGCCATCGCGCAATCAAACAGCTTATGCGGCAGACCGATGCGAGCGAGAGGACGATCAAACACTGGCTGTCAGGACAGCACGGGCCAGACGCTGTGTATTTCTTGCGTCTTGTGGTTTCGTCCCCGGTCATTAGAGCCTTCTTTCTCGGCCTGATCGAGAGCCCGACAGTGCTATCCCCAAGCGATCCAGTGGATCGCATTTCGCTCGCGCGAGCCCGTGAAGCCTATGCGGAGGGCGAAGCTGCCTGCGAGAAAGCGGGGGTACATGGGCCCAAAAATGTCCCTAATCATGTCCCTAACCGTGACCCTATAAATGTCTCTGATCAGGCCGGGCTCAATGAGCGGCAGCGCTGGTTCTTGGATCGACTCGCGCAAGGCCGATGCAACGCCAGAGAGATTACAACGACATGGACGGTAAGCTTGAAAACGGCGCGCCGGGACATCGCCACACTTAAAAAGGCAGGTTTCATAAGCTACGTTGGATCAAGCCGGAAAGGGCTTTATCGTACGGTAGGGTAGTTAGCAATCCAGCTTGCGCATGCTTAGGCGCCATTGCGGCACTCAGATCTCCGCATCTAACGCATGTTTATAAGCACTAGCTCCTCGAACTGTGCGCAGCACCGAACGAGGAGGTTGTAGAGCTCTTGGGTGGTTGGCTCGCGGGTGACGACGAGCTGCAGCGCGCGATCACTTCTGTCCATAGCAAATCTTCAAGTTGAACCTGCTAAGCATCCAAAAGCCGCGGTAAGCGTAAACGGTCATTCATGCCGCTCCCGGGGGCCTCCTTCTGGAGTTATGAAGCCGGGAAGCGCGTATGGCATTCGATGCGCGCGCGAAAATTCGGCCAAGGACCAGCTGAGTGATCCGCAACCGTGCTGCTGGTAACAATCTTACAGAGGAGCAATGGACCCTAGCGGAGAGAGTGCTGCAATGCAGCTGGTAGGGCATCCAAGGCACAGGCGTTGGATCAAGAGCACCGGCGGTGCTGCACAAGCCCCGCCGGCGTGAAGCAAGACGATTACTCGTTTTGAAGCCAGCCTTCGACCGTATCAGCGCCGTGCTCGGACTTCCAGGCCTTCAGCACCTTGTGGTTACCCCCCTTAGTTTCGATGACTTCACCGGTTTCGGGGTGCTTATAGCGCTTGAGCGTGCGCGCCCGGCGCTGCGCCGTGGGCTGTGCGGCGTTATTTTTGGTTTTGCCGCCAGCGTTCGGATCCAGAATAGCAATAACATCGCGGAGCGATTTGCTGTGCTCACTGAGTAGAGCGCGCAATTTCTTTTCGAACTCGAGCTCTTTCTGCAGGCGCTCATCGCTATTGAGCTGTTCCAAGCGCTGCTTCATTTCTTCAATTGCGGCTTCGGTCTGACGGTACTCTTGGATCAGGGACATCGTGGTCTCCTCAATGTTAGGCGGCGGCTGCTTTTATAGCCTTTTTATTTATGAATGGCCAGGACAAACCGCAAACAAGCTATCGGGACTCGCGAAAAAATCATCGGCAATCACGTTTGGGTGTGAATATGCCATTGCGTTTCTGGTGGAGCATAGTTCCATGGGCGAAATCAACACAGGGGTATCCACATGAAATTTGCTCGGCTGGTGGCTTTGGCCGCCTAAGCAGCCGCAGTTGCAGGTTACGCATCCAATGGTGGAGGGTCGAAGCTAGTACCTGATTCAGCACTCGTATCGCCATATTTCAAGGCTTGGGATGGCAGAGCGTCCAGCCCGATGTTTGCGAACGGAGAACCGATGCGCTTTTCGAGTAATGTCTCTGCTGCCAATAAGCTGTTCGCAGTATTTGGCATATCTAGCCTAAGCACCGTCAAAGCGAAGGGCATCGGAAATTTCTATCTGCTCCAAGCCACCAGAAAACTTGTGCTAGACACTATCCGGCCTGCCGCCAGCTCCAAGGTCGGCTCCAACGACAGTGGCTCATTCGTTGCCACAACCTCATCGGCGGCGATATCGGCGCTGCTGGGATCGCCGTGCCGGTACTAGGTGAAGCAACTTTTGATCCTCGCACCGAACCATAATTTTCATACTACTTCGGAAAGAGGACCGAAACGGTCGATCTGAATGATTGCTGTTCAAAAGTGCGAGGAAAAGCTCTCTGGCATGGTGAATAGCCCGCTTCAATCGACCATAAAGGTACTGGGCATCGGTTTCAGCCAAGTTCGTGTCGGCATTATTCAGGCCATTTCAGTCAAGAAAGTAGGCGAAATGTCCATCGGAGCAGAAGCCTTCGCAACTGACGATTACGCACCGCAGGACCGAAGGGGGATTCAGCCGGCATCATTGCAATCCCCATTCGGCAAAACTTGCGAGCGGCGCGAGTAAAGTGCTGGGTGCCGAACTTTGTGAAATTGGGCCGATGGAGTGAGCCAAATGGCTCAAACAATGCCTCTCCATGGATACGGTTTTTTCCTTCCTAATGACGATTAACCAGTAGTGGTCTACTACTGAGCCTGGAAAATCATCGCGGGCTTCTCTCTTATCAAACGCATATGCGCGACGGTAATTCGCTGAGACGGCGCCAGTAGCAAGGACAGGTAACTGGCGACCTAGATTGAAATAGATCCCTCGACATGGGCGAGGCCGCAGTTACAAGAAAGTCCTCCACGGGCAGCACCAGGGCGAAAGCGCCGGTGAAGTAGCGGCGAATCCGATACGTCACCTTAGGCACACCATCGGTGGATACGAGGACTGCGTTTCGATGGAGGAAATGGGCCTGGTTTAACCTCTGATCTTATCCCCCTGGTCATAGCATCTCCCGCTCACTTCTGGCTCTCCGCACCCTCCACCAGCACGTCTCTTCTCCTTACCTCGTAGCGACTAATGGCTCAACAGCCATAGCACGCACTCGCCTCCCGGCCGCTCGGCCGATCGCTAACTAACTGGAGATTCAACCATGCTGCTTCTGCGCTTTATCGCCTCGCTGTTCGAGTTCGTTGGACTACTAGCCAGCAACCTGCTCGCTGTCGCCCTCTTGGTACTGATGCTGCGATTCTGGCCATTGGCCTTGGCCATCGTTCTGGCCCTCGTGCTCGTCGGCAGGCTGCTTCGTCGTTCCGGTACCGCGTTCAGTACCCCATCCGAGACGGCATAAGGGCAGGCCCCTTGGCCTGCCCTTTCTCAATCTGGATAGCCGTTCTACCCCTTTCTTCTGACAGGAGCTTTAGCCATGCCCACACCCTGCTTGATCTGTAACTCATCGGTCGTGCTAACCAAGGATGCGGCCCAGGTAATCGCCAACCTCATTGGTAGCCTGGATGCTTTTCTGAAGGGTATTCAGTCGCCGACTGAGCCGGGTGCTCCCACTCAACTAGGCCAACGCGGCCCGCTGGAGCAGGCATTCAATCGCATGCTTCAGAGCATGTCCGCGGTTCACACAAGCTGGCCGGATACCCATGCCTTCATCAAGGATGTTCATCGCCATCAGTTCATGGAGTATCAGTGCCTGTGCCTACGCTGTGGCGCCAAGTATGACGAGCCCACGACGTCTGCCGACCAGGAGACGACGACCTGATCGTCGGTGGACAACGGTCATCCCTGGCGCAGGCGCTTACCCAACCCCTGCACCAGTCCGAGCACCAGTTGCCGGTCCGCCTCGGTCAGGGCGTCCAGTAGAAGGCTGATCTGGCGCGCCTGATCATCGCTCCGCGGGCTGGCCTCGCTGAGCAGCTCTGCGGCTTCACACTGGAAAATGGACGCGAAGTCGTAGAGCCGCGCGATGTTGGGAATGACCACGCCCCTCTCGATCCGGGAGACAGCCTCGTTGCCAATGCCCAAGCGCTCCGCGACTTCTTCCTGTGTCAGCCCTACCCTGAGCCGATGACGCGCGATCGCCCGTCCCACCGACTCTGCCAAATTCTTCTGATCGATACCGCTCATACCAAGACTCCAACCGTCCACTCAGATGGTTGGGTATCCACTCGTTGACATGAAGTGCGTCACAAGTTGAAATTCAACCTAATAGGTTGCAAAACCACTTTTACCTTTTTCTTTCATTCCTTTTCATTCCCTAAAAGGATGTTCCTAATGAGCACGAAAACACTCTGGCTCCCCCTGCTGTGTGGGCTCGCCTGCAGCTCTGCCTTTGCAGGCACCTATGAATGGTCAGCCGGTTATGCCCAAGGCGTCGCCGAGCACCTGGTCGATGACGGCAATGGCAACGAGTTGAACATCTCCTGCCCGGATGACGGGGAAACCGCGGTGACGGCCTACGCCACCATCGCCGGCAAAGCCTACGCCTCCACGGAGGATCCAGGTTTCGACGTCATTGTTGATGGTACGCATTACAGCAACCCGTTCTTCACTGATTGTCGCGCTTGTAGCCAGAACTTCCAGCTGTTCTGGAAGGCCTTGCGTAAGGCTAACAACCTGCAACTCAGCGCCGGAGGCAGCACCGTGAAGCTGCCGACCAAGAACCTGAAGCAAGTGCTGCAACCCCTCGGCAGCAAAACCAACAGCTGCCGCGCTGCCTGGTAGTAGCCACCTTCTCTAACTCACCATCCAAGCGACAGGAATACATCATGACTATTTCCAATCAGCCTTCTCACGCCGACAACGAACTTCCTTTCAATCTCGCCCTGATCGGTTGGGGCGTCGCGGCTCTAGTACTGGGCATCATCGCGGTCACCTTCAATACGTCTGCAATGGTCTTAGGTGCAGGCTTCCTGGCCAAATGCCTCGCGGTAATAGTGGGCACCGTTCTAGGCTGGATCGGCGCTGTGGTCGGCGATGCCATCCGCAAATTCGCACATCCCGATGCCGTCTACACCAGTGGTGGGCTGCTCAGCCTGCTCTGGATCAAGATCTTCTGGCGGATCGGTCCGCAAGTGATAGGCCTGGTAGGGGGTGTGATGCTGGGCTGCGCCCTGGTTTTACGCTGAGCAGGTCCAAGCTATGACGAAAACTCTTTTATCGCTGGCAGCATTGATATTGCTCGCGAGCTGCTCTGATGAAAATCGTAAGGTCCGCGGTCAATTCATCGCCGGCTGTATGAATGGCGGCGCAAGCAAGTCCCTTTGCCAATGCACTTTCGAGAAACTTGAAGCGAAGTACAGTCCAACTGAACTGCAGGCAGTCAATCAGTCCGCGACACCATCAGAAAAGATCATGCAAGACGTCTTGCACTTTGCGATGGCCTGCCGGACAGAGAGTTGAGCGACCAAAGACACGTACAGTCGTGTCAAGGTCCCCTTCCACTGGGATCGTCGGGATGATCGCAACGAGCGCAGCAGCTGTTGGTTGCGGGTGGCCAGCAGTTGGGCCCATGACGGCTACGGGGGTGTGACCATCCCGCGCGTGGGCATGGAGGTGTCGGTCACCTTCCTCGAAGGCGATCCCGATAAGCCGTTGATCACCGTCTGTCTGCACCATGCCGACAATTGCGTGCCCTACGAGCTCCCGGCCGCCAAGACCCGAACCGTGCTCAAGACCCGCAGCACGCCGGGCGGGGGCGGCCTCAACGAGTTGCGTATGGCTACGACGCCTGCCATCGGCTGCTGTCCATCGAACGCCGTCCCAGCGAGCAGGCACGACATGCAGAGATACTCATCATGCTGAAGAACGTCGCCAAGAACTACGCCATTGAAATTCCCGCTCACTGGCGATAGCTGCTGGCATCAGTTGAGATGCCAGCACTGTAGGAGCTTATTCAAATTCGTAGGTATTCACCTTCAGCACACTGCAATTCTCCTTAACCGAACGCTGTACTGAGTCATCAAAACCACCTGCGCTGCTGGCCTGCATATCGATGGAAATGGTTACATTCACGCCATGCTTAGCCGTGAACTGCTGAATCACTTCGTCAACCAGCGTTGCGAACTGCATTTTGGCTTTGACCGGGTCCAGCTCGGCGCTGGCATAGAACTGCGTCGGCAATGCCTTAGTCAAAGGCACATCGGCCGAGGCCAACGAACCGCCCACCGCACCAGCACCAGCACCAGCACCAGCACCGACGAAGCTGCCGGCAGGAGTGTCATGGATCAGATCTCCAGGCGACGGCATAGCAGACGTTCCACTTACCGCTGCCTCCTTGGCTCGGAGCGCCTCTGCATAGTCCGATGCCGAGCTTGGTTCGATTAGCAGACATGAGCCATCGAGAATGACCGAGGTTAGCTTGCCGTACACAAAGCCCGGATAGCGGTCGCCTTCCTTACCTTGCGCAACGCCGAAGAAGTCCTTGCTCTGTACACCTTGATTCAGCGTGCGCGCGAACACCTGATCGTCACGCAGGCGCGGCAGGTACAGGTAGCAGCAGGTTTTCTGCCACACATCAAGTGCACCAGCCTCAGCCACACCATCTTTCCAGAACCAGCGTTTGAGCATGTTGGAAAGATGGATCGGGGCCCACTCTGTGATCAGCAGTTCGTTTTCCCGCAGAACCTTTTCGATCTCCTGAGACAGGCTCGAAGCGCCCGGATTGATGGCATAAGGCTCCCAGACGATCTCAGTCAAATTGCTTGCATGCTGCACAGGTGCCAGCAACCATTTCCAGGTTTCGCGAAGGGTACGATTCAGTGTTTCGCGGGCCTGCTCCAAGCTGGATGCGGCATTTTTGGCCATCAGGTTATCGAGAGTGAGACGGTTATCCTTGTAATCACTGACTATGGATTCCCAAGCCAGTACCGAACGTGCGTGATCCTTCAAGCGACTTACGTTGTCGGCATCCGCGGCCAGGAAAATCAGGCGGTTCTGCTTTTGACGTGGCTGCTCGCCTCGACTTTTCAGAATCTCCAGCGCCTTGTTCAGCGCCGCGTTCGGCCCTGTTTTGCTGTAGGGCGAATCAGGCTCCAGCACTACCAGGCGCAGCGTCCAGTCATCCGGTACATCGGCACTACCAGTAAAAACGTGCACGCCGCCAAAACAGCCACCCAGATTGTTGAGGCGCTGACGCAGGGTGGGGAACACATACTCACGATCCTTGAAGCGCTTCTTGCGGTCCTCCATCTCGCGACGTAGGTTCGTGCGCGTGTCGAACCAGTAACGGCTGTTGGCACTATTCAAGTAATGCAGCTTGTCACCCAAGCGGCGCAGCGCATCCTCATACAGGCCCAACTGCTGCTCGGGCTGAGCACTGCCCAGCAAGACTCGCTCTAGCTCGATACCGCGAACCAACTGGCTGGAAGTTGTCGGCGCACTACCGAGGAAAATCGTGCGAGCAGTTCGACGACAGGCGTGCACAGCACCAAGGCGCGCATCGTGATTTTCAATGGCAACGGTTTCGGCGCGCGGCCCGTCAATATCCCGATCCATGACTGGATCCCAGCCTGCTGGCAGGTAATAAGTGAACTCGTTGCGGGTGTCGGAATCCGCAAATGGTAGGCTACCGGCCATGATTAATGGATCGTTGTTTCCGTCTTTCCACAGGCTATAGATGATCTTGGCCATCATCTTCAGCACGCCACGGGTGCGCTGGAAGTTATCCAGGCTCGACCAGTCGTCATAGAGCCGGTCAAACACCTCAGGATGAATGGGATAAGCCTGCTTCAGACGCTCGTAGTAATGGCTTTCCTGGGTTTCAGACGGGAACTTACCGCTATGGGCAATGTAGAAATCCGCGAACTGACGGCACACCTGTTCGGCAGCCAATTGGTCATTGATTCGGCTGAACAAGCGACGACGAACGATTTCGAACGCCTCCTCCGTCGCCACAGGTTTCCAAAGCGCTTGCACACGACCGAAGTAGTGCGACAGCGCCTCCAAGGCACGCACGCCGCGCTGGCTTCCAGCTTCTTTTTCGGACTCAGGCAGCGAGGCCAACATAACTGCCGTCGGTACAGCCTTGAGCGCCTCAGTCAGAGCCTGGATAAAAGTCAGATTAGAGTCGAAGGTTCCGCCGGCTAGTGAAACGCCTTCCTCGAACTGACGAATATAAGCCACTAACTCGTCCACCAGGATGACGCAAGGTGCATAACGGCTCAGCAGCGTAACCAGCATATCCTTACCCGGCGACGTGCCAGACAAGTCAGCGTTAGTTATCAATGCATAGCCCTCTTCACCGCCCAGCTGCCAGGCCAGCTCACCCCACAAGGTACGCACTGAACAGGCACCATGCTGCACTGGCTGATTAGGAGAAGACTTGATCCCATCCAACACCGCTACCCGCGCCGGCGGCAGCTCGGTAACACGGGCCTTGTTCAGGATAGTCCCAACGCCCGGCATCTCACTGGCCGGCACCTTGCCCTGTGCCAAGTGATAGACTGCCAGCATGGTGTGGGTCTTGCCGCCGCCAAAGGCCGTTTGCAACTGAATGACCGGATCGCCACCCTTGCCAGACAAGCGCTTAACCACCGAATCAAGCAACAGGCGCATACCCTCGGTAATAAATGTGCGCTGGAAAAACAGCTTCGGATCTTGGTACTCCGCTGCCGCCGTACCGGTGTGGACACGAGTGATATCGGCAGCGAATTCCGCCTGAACAAAAGTGCCGCTGCGTACGTCTTCATGGGGTTCGGCGATAAGGCGCCAGGGTTTCAACGACATTAGATAATCCCTTCAAAAATTAATCGAGGCCAAGCCCCAGCTGCCCGATAGATTCACCGGCTGTTTGTTCAGCAGCTACGTTTCCTTGCCCAGAGTCTTTCATGAGCTCATAGCGCATAGGTTTTGAAAGCTTGCGCACACGCCCTTCGTCGACCGACTGCTTGAGCCAATCGTTGATTTGCTTCTTTGGCACATCCCACTGCTCAGCCAATTCGTCTGCGGTGACGGCTGCCTTGAGGCACGCCAATTTGCGGAGAAAGAACTGATAAAAACTCATTTCTATTGCGACGGCATTTGGCTCGGGACTCGTTTGAGCCGCCTGATCAACAAGGCCACTCACTGAGGACGATGCTTGTGAAGGCTCTCCTTCCACAACATCCGGGCCTGCTTTTTTCGTATCCGTAACAACAGCAGCACTGTTTTCAGTAGAAAGCAGATCGGCTGTAGCCAGATTGGAAGTGGCTGGCGCACACAGGCTCTGTATATCCAGATGCTCGACAGTCCCCTCCAGCCAGTACCCACCTTCAGATATCAGTGTCTGGTTCCCGGACTGAACATCCTGAACTCGCTTTACCCACAGAGGTACCCAAGCCTTTTTCAGGTTTTCAATCGCTCCGCTCCAGGTCCCGCCTTTTGTATCAGAGCGAACAACTACCGCTGCTTGGCTCAGGCAGTAGATGTACTTGTTACGCGCCATGGCGTTTCCAGCGTTGAAACCGGCTTCAGGATAAAACGGCGAAACCAGCACGAGATTGTTGTCCATCAATCCCTTGCGCCACTTGCTGGCCATCGCTGCAGACAGCAGGCTATCAGCCATGATGCCGATGACGGTTCCATCCTGGTTCAAACCACCCAACATTGCAGCCTCATCGACGCCACGCGCACCACCTGAGATCACCGACAAACCTGCCACCGCAATACGCTCACCCAAAGCCTTGGCGAAACCAAGATCCTCCTCATCCGCCTTGCGTGCACCAACCACACAGACACCCCGCTGATTCAGCAAGCGCGCATTGCCACAGCCGAAGAGAACGGGAGGAGCACTGTTACGCAGTCGCTGCTTGAGCAGCTTGGGGTAGTCTGCATCCGAGCGAGTCAACACCCATATCCCAGCGCGACTCCATTTCTCGAGGGCCAATGCCAGCGCATGCCCTCTCCCAAGCAGTTGCTCGATGCGATCAAACGAAATCTTTTCGTCTTGCCAGCCCTGCAACACTGCACGCGGCTCAGCCCTCACCAGGTCTGCAGGGGTCTTGCCTTGCTCGTTGAGCCACAGTGCGAAACGCCCCCACTCCGTCGGAGAAAGCGGTTTGGCGTCGCCAGCTGACTTCGAGAAATAAGAAGTCAGCAGCAGGATCGACTGTGTATTGGTATTTATCATGCCTTGCTTGCCGTAGATGAAATTGCCAGCGGATAGACAGGCCCGCTCCCCGCACGCCTCAGCAGTGCAGCAATAACGGTCATCGTCCAGCCTGAATCGATCATGTCATCAACCAGCAGTACCGGTCCCGATGGGACGCCTTCGCCTACAGCGAACACACCATCTAGATTCCGGCACTGATGGAAACGATTGTATTGCCACTTCTGTGGCTCATTCTGCCTGACCTTGCTTACGCACTCGACAAAAGGAGTCCCTAGAGCTGCCGCCAGCCGCCGAGCGAAATCAAGAACCAGCGTTGGATGCCCCAGAGAGGGCACACAGCAAAGCCAGGTGGGTTGGGGGGCTGGCTGCCAACGCGCTTGGATCATCTCGGCCATAGCAGCAACAAGTGCGTCGTCAAAATGGCCTTGATCTTTGCCGTCAGCCGCTAATTCGCCCCAGCCACCATCACGCCACTGCGACAGAACACGCCCCTCTTCCGCCTGAAGCTGAGCGGGTAGATTCGTTGGGAAGCCGTAATGTTGAAAGCCCCCCTTGGCGACCTGCTTCTTGGGTTTGATGGGAAACTCGGCATGCCGAATAAAGGTCGCGGCCTCATGCACCAGCTTGCTGTCCACAGCACCAGACACCAGCGCCTCGCCCAGGCAGTTTGCGCACTTACCGCACGGCTCATGCTCGGGATCATCAAGCGCTGAGCGTAAAAACGCCATCAGGCAGCCTGGCTCATTCAAATAAGCCTGCACTTGCTGCCACTCCTGCTCGCGCAACAGGGTGAGCTGAGCAATTCGCTCCTCATCAAGCTCGTAAGGAACGGGTGCACGGTACCACTTGCCGCCGATCTTGATCAGCGGTGCGGGGTTCTCAACGCTGAGCAGCTTTAGGATCTTCTCAATCTGCCCATGGGCGAGATTGCTGTGCTCCTCCAGATCACGCAGCGTGAGACCATCATGATTCGCTAGCACACCCAGCAAGTGCCGAACCTGGCCTGCCGGCGGGAAAGCCGAGCGCCTGAAGAATGCATGAATCTTCTCGTCTTCCTCACCAGAGACCAGCAGACCAAGTGAATAATTGATGGCCCGCCCTGCTCGGCCGACCTGCTGGTAGTAGGCAATGATTGAGCCAGGCGCCTGGTAGTGAATGACAAAGCCAAGATCCGGCTTGTCATAGCCCATACCCAGCGCAGTGGTCGCCACCAAGACCTTGATGTTATTCGCCAGCAACTCATCTTCCAGGTGCTGACGGTATTGATCACTGCTATCGAACTCTGGATGGACTACGTCGCTATGATACGACGCAGCCCTGATCCCATTGGCGCGAAGCCAGCGAGCGACCTGCTCGGTGTCACGCTGGGTGAGCGTATATAGAATGCCAGTACCCGGCAGTGTCGGGATGGTTTGAGCCAGCCATGCCAATCGGCTCGATTGATCCGGCATGCGTAAATTCTGCAACGCCAGGCTCTCTCGGGTCAGCGTGCCACGCACGATTTGGATATCGCCAAACTGCGCCTGAATATCTTTTACCACTCGGTCATTGGCTGTAGCCGTCGTCCCAAGCACAGGGGTATTGGCTGGGAGGAAACGCAGAATGTTGACGATGCGCCGGTAATCCGGCCGAAAGTCATGCCCCCAGTCGGAAATACAGTGCGCCTCGTCAATAACCATCAGGCCGATACGGTCCGCAATAGGCTGCAGGATGGTTTCCATAAAACTATCGTTCGACAGCCGCTCTGGAGAGATCAACAAGCAATCGACCTGGTTGGCTAGAACGGCCTGCCTGGCCTGCTCCCAATCATGCGTATTGGTAGAGTTGATGGTGACCGCGTTAATGCCCAGTCTGCCCGCTGCCTCAATCTGATTACGCATCAGCGCCAGAAGAGGCGAGATAATAATGGTTGGCCCATGCCCTCGATCGCGCAGAATCCGCGTACTGATGAAATACATGGAGCTCTTGCCCCAACCTGTGCGCTGGACAACTAGCATCTTCTTGCGCTGGTTCACCAAGGCATCAATGGCCTCCCACTGCCCATCCCTAAACTCAGCTGCCGCGTTACCGATCGCGACTTTCAGTAGCCTCTCAGCATCGTCCTGTTGCATCCCTATATTCCTTTACGTCAATTCATCCCAAAGATGCTGCGTCAAATATCCAGTGCGCTTTGGCTGCCAATATGGCCAGCTTCTTGGCTGGCCTGCTCGATACCGAGCCAAGCACCTTGCAGTTCGTTATAAGCTCGTGCCTCCTCAGCCCACCCCTGGCGTTCGCAAAGGGTGTAGAGGCGATAAGTCAGCGCAGTGAGACCGGCGGTCTTGTCGGGCATACGTGCAAGCAGCTTGCCCGCGGCAGTTTCACCGTCCTGGTTGAGGGCTCGAATCAGCTGGTGCAGGGCTTCCCACACCGGCAAACGGCTGTCGTCTTCCGGCGACCAGTCGCGCCGCATCTGCGCCCACTTGAGCAGGCGCAGATTGCCGCTGGCGCTTTCCACCACACCCGCATCCACCAGACCACCCACGCTGGTGCCTTTGGCACGGGCCAGTACATCAGCATCGCCATACTTGCCCTCGGCCCAGCCATGCTGCTCAAACCAGGAAAGGCAAAACTGAGTATCGTGGTCGAAGTCGTCTTCGCCAATAAAACGGTTGATCAATTGCAAGGCGCTGCGCACGCTCATCTTTGAGCCATCGGCTTCAAGCACAGCGCTGTACTTGCTGAACACTTCCATGCCGGGGCCGATGATTGCCTGAGAAAGATCCACAGGAGCAACCGGAGAGTTGATACCACCACGAGTCATGTCGGCCAACGCATCTGGCAAGGTGGCATTTAGTTCTCGGATAAAGTCGCGACGTGAGATGATCGGCGCATCGGCGGCACGTTTGCGGCAGACCAGCACGATGCTGGAAGCCAAAACATTGGTGCCAATGCCGATGGAGCGGGCCTCCCGTTCAGTACGCATCGGCCAGGTGCCGGTCAAAGCAAAGCCCGCCTTGAGCACAGCAGCAAGAAAGGTTTCCCAGCCAGTGCTGGAAGTACCAACATCATCTTTAGTTTCAGACTGTTTGAAGGCGTAGTAGATGGTCACTGGAAAGGCCGGATGCGCCTGTTCGGCCAAGTTGTGCATGGCAGCGGTCATGCCGTCGAGGAAGAAGGCTTCGGCCTTGTCCTTGCTGCCATGCCGGTAAGGCGTGGCCACAAGCTCCTCGGCCTTAGGCACTGCCAGGGTGGCGTACAGGTTAGGGAAAATCGGTCGTAGCGAGCGGCGCAGCCAGACATAGAAAAAGTCGGAAAGGTCGGCATAGCCGATGTTGTCGTAGTACGGCGGATCAGTAGAAATCAACTTCCCCCTACTGACTATCTGTGATTGAGCATCACTATGCACTGCTGAGCCAGGCTGGCAGTTAGGGATGCTCGGTAGTGCCTTGGTGATACCCTCGATAGAAACAGCAATATCCCCGGCGGCACCTGCAAAGGTATTGATCTCCGCGAAATCCCAAACCATCGGGAGTGCCTGCCGTGCAAATGTCGTTTTAGCTTGATCGCGTGTGGGGCTCCAGGCAACCAAGGTGCTGTTGTAATCCGTTGCCTTGTCTACCGACATCGCCAGATAAACCCCAACCGACTGAGCATAAGCCATAGCCGCAGTTCCGCCCTGATCCAATCCGAGCCCGTCGTCGGCCATGCCGGTAGCTAATGCATCCTTACGTACGCGGGCGATGGCTTCCTGCACTAAATCAGAGAAGGTGGTCAGCGCGACCAGTTGCCGGGGGGTAAATAAGTCGCCGTAAACATCCAGACCATAGTTGGAGACATTGACCCGGCATTTCCCATGCAACTGTGTTTCCGGTCGCCACTCGGGCTGAGCATGTGCAGCAATTGCTACATGTTCAGGTGTCGGCGCCAGATACACCCGGCCACGGGCACCTTCGGCTACAATCGCCATCAAACGCTGGCCCATACGTCCTGCCGCCCCCTCGGCACGGATGTACTTGTAATCAATCGGCGCTCCCGACAGAAGACACAGGAAACCACCGCGTTTACCTGCCGCAGTACCCTCCTTAGCCGACTCCGGTTGTGTCCCGACCTTGACAGTAAAACGGTAGCTGTCGCCATCTACCACCGGCTCGACATAGCTTTCCTTGCCCGCCTTGCTGGAAAGGCTAAAGGTGCCGACCAGCGGCACCTCTACATGGCTGAATGCCGGGTTGGGGCTTTTCACCGTGCGCGCCCACTGCCAGGCGATCACAGTGAGCTTCTCGCCCTGGTACTGCGCCAGATCTGGGCGCTCGGCGACCATCTCAGCGGTAACTTCAATCTGCGGATACAGATGACCAATGCGTTTCTGCGCTTCTTCGCGCATCCAGGCACCGTAGCGACGCACATCCTCAGCGAGGCCCTTGGCACCCGACCAATCCTCGAAAGCATCCCGGGTTGCGCGTTTCTTGCTTCCCTTATCGGCATCAATTTCCGGGCCGACCGGCGCGCGACCGGCAAACTTCGGCGGTATCTCGATCATTGCCTTGTTGATGGTCACAGCCACCGGGTTAAGATCGGATGCATAGCTTTCCAGTCCAAGGCGCTGGGCCTCCAGTGGCAGCGCACCGCCACCAGCAAAGGGATCGTGGAATCCCGGTAGTTTTTCGGGATTGAACAGCTCAGCGGCCTGCGGATGGCCTTTGTTCAGCTCACAGGTCTCACGCCAGCTTTTCCAGATTTCCGCTCGTGCTCGCTGCAGCACCTCTTCGTTATTAGTGTTTTCCCACTGCACCAAATCCTCAATGATCTTAAACAGCCGCTCACGCTCCGCCGCCGCCTTTTCCTTGTTCACCCCACGGCCCAGATGACGCTCATAGCCAGGGTCATTAACCATCTGCGCAAAAATCACCGCCCGCGCCGCCGCCAACGGCCGCCGTGCCCACCACAGGTGCAAAGTGCTGGGATGACCATGACGGATCGACTTTTCACGAGCAGCCGCGACGTTGATCGCATCCAGCGGCAAAGCGACTTCAATGAGCTTCTTCGGGGTTTTGATTGGATAGTGGGACATCAAACGCTGCTCTGCAGAAAATGGTGAATGGTGGTCGCGTAAGGCTCCCAACGGGTTGCCTCTACTTCGCCAACCAAATAATCATGTCGATCTTCCGGGGGCCAGGAGGCCAGCTCATTGAGATCATCCAAAACCTTCGTCTTGTAAAAAGAAAGGGCTTTGGCTCTGCCCCCTGAAAGCGCACTGTCATCCAATCCAAATACGCGAATCGTCTCGGCTGCTCGACGGGCATCAGCCGCACTCAAACCACTACGGACACGCACATCGCCTTTAGAATGAAAGTGCAGGAAGTCTGAAGGATCATGCTCATCGGGCTTGATGAGATGATCTGGGTCATAAGCTGGCGCACCATTGCGGTCTTTGTAATGGCCGCAATGCGAGTTAGCGCCACATGCCAAAAAAAGATTTGGCCAGGCGAAAGTCAGCTCCGGGTAATGCGCCGAATTCTTTCGGCGAAAGTGCTCGATATGACCTTCATGAAAGATCGTGCCTTCGCAATAGGCGCAACGCAAACCATATTCATTAGCGTCCGGCGTGGTCACACCAGGAATACCCTGCATCCGAACCAGAGCTGCGCGCAGCTCGCGCTTGCATCCCGAGCCTAGATCACTCCATTTCTGAGTGCGATAGTCGTAAGCATCCAAGCACGCTGGAGGCATGACGTTAGCGCGATCAAGCTTATGCATCAGTCCCGCCCCTCAGCATTACTCGATTGGCGAAGCTTGAAGCTTTGAAAGCGGATCAGTCGATCAGCATCACGCAGGACAGAGTGCTCTGCGCCATAAATGGCCATCAGCATTTCTCGCATTACCATTGCATCGGAGGTCTTGTGCTGGCCATTTTCAATAGCGGCTGTGTAGTCAGCGATCAATCGCGCCTCATCCACAGGAGGTACTGGGTTTACACCCATGATGTCATTAAGAGCTATTGAGCTCTCCATGCCGAGAATCTCTTGATTAGGCGTCTGTGCTTGCCATTGTCCTTGGCCGTCCTTGAATACCACCTTAATGTTGTCGCGTTTAACAGTGGTAAGCACCTGCGGGCTGTGACTGCTGATGATGAATTGCAGGCAAGGAAAAGCGCGACGCAGGCTGTGCACCACCTGCTGCTGCCAGGCAGGGTGCAAGTGCAAATCTACCTCGTCAATCAGCACGATACCTTTACTTTCCAGTGGCGAACGTTCGCGCATGTAGCCGTTAAGACGCACGCAGCGTAGCGCCAGGTCAGCAACCAGGGAGATCATAGCGCGCACACCATCGCTCAGCAGGCTAATGGGAAGTGCACCGTGGTCAGAGTGAACCATGGCCAATTCGTCAAAAACCATACTGTAGTGAAAATGGCTCCAGCCTTCGCTAGTCATGACAGTATCGACTGCGTTTGCAATGCCTTGCAGACGCGGTTCCAGATTAGAGTGTTCGTAGCCTGGCTGGGTGCGATGCTGGATGACGGCCAGCGAAGCCTTTTTCATCCAC
This sequence comes from Pseudomonas sp. PS02302, assembly GCF_029959585.1. Lineage (NCBI taxonomy): Bacteria > Pseudomonadati > Pseudomonadota > Gammaproteobacteria > Pseudomonadales > Pseudomonadaceae > Pseudomonas > Pseudomonas sp. PS02302. Next base: position 11,540 of record NZ_JASCON010000017.1, on the reverse strand, counting down.
TCCTGCAGTTGCACAAAGCTGGAAAGCGATGATAGGCAGTCTTCATAACCTGCCGTACGGCTTTCGGTGAGGATGGCCTTGGTGGCAACGCTCTTATGGCTGACCCACAACCGTTTGGAGCTGTAGTAGCGAATGACAGGCAAAGGTGTCTCTGTGCTAACGCGCAACTGGCCCTGCAACGTCTTGCCCCACTCTGCCAGTGGAGCGGCTTCCTTAACTGTGGTGCGCCCTTTGGCACTCATCAATGCGCGCTGCCATTTGATGCCCGGTGTACTGAGTGCGGCGTCGATAATGACTGGAAAATTTTGCTCCTGCTCAAAGCCGCCATCAGCACTCCACCGCACGCCATAACGGGCATCTGTGCGGCGAATGTGCTCTGACTTACCCAAATCAAAAGCACCTATGAAAGGTCCAAGGGCAGCAGCAATGGCCTCCAGAATGGTGGTTTTGCCCTGGCCGTTGCGAGCAGCAATTACAGTCAGCTCGGGGTGAAAGTCGATCTCGAAACTGTCGAAGCGCCGATAGTTCTGTAGTCGCAAGTTTTCTAAATTCACAGGCTTTCCTCCGGCTTGATCGCTCGGGACAGCAGCTCACCCAAGTCGTAGTTAACACTGGCAATGCCGAACTCAGGCTCGCTTTTGAATGGGTGCTTGATGTAGTAAGGACCATCCGCCTGATCGCCATCCACCAGCACGATAGCGAGGATGTATTTCTCGCCCTGGTTGTAGCTGGAGAAGATCTCGTTCTTAGTCACAGTGACTGTGGTCGCGCCCTTTACGCGCCCCTTGACCTCAATATGGCGGTCATCCTTGATGCTGCCATCCGCAGCAATCGGCGGACGTGCAGTGATGTCCCAGCCGCATTTCTCGGCGGAAACATCCCTCACTACATGTCCCAGAGCCTGCTCTGCTGCAATAACAGCATGCATAGCAGCCCACTCAACACGCGAGCGCGCCTCTGCATCGGCACAGAACATAGTATCGCCCTGGCGTTGAGCCAGCAGACCTGCAGGAATCACCAGGGCTCCGCCAATAACCACAGGGGTGGCAGAGCTAACCTGTTGCATGGCTTGCAGTTCACAAGTGCGCTGCTCCAGCCGAGCTGTCAGCTCCTCATAACGGCGGCGTGCATTTTCCGGCTGCATGCGCGGCTGCTTGCCTGCAGCCACATCGTCACTGAGCTTGAGGTAGCGATCCGACCAGTAGTTGATTTCCTTGACCAGGCGCTCATGCACAGCGGCCAGCACGCGCTCGGCCTGGCGCTGAATACGGGTCTTCACTTCACTGAAGTGCTCGGGCACCAGTTGTTGCGAGGCATGCTGCAGTGCCAGATTTTCCAGGTTCTGTTGCAACCAGGAGGCGCTCAGCACGTCCTGCACTAAAGCAAGCTCCTCCGGTTTGATCGGCAACAGATCCAAGTGCGGCGCCCATCCCGCATTGCTGCTTTGGCCCTGCGGATCGATTTCCACAAACTGCAGACGGCGCGAGACGATTTTGGGTTGGTCAGCAGCACTCTCACGCACGCTGTGATCGAGCATGAACAGCACTTTGGGGATCAGACTGTCATCATTGGGATCAACCAGCACTGAGCCTTGTTTGAGCTTGCCGCGGTGGGCACTGAGGGTGATATCGGTCAGCGCCTGCATCAGTGGATGACCAGGGTGGATCAGGTCAGCCATAGGCTTCCCCGGCACCCTTACCTGCTGTTTCTCGAAACAGATACGCTCGTACTGCTTGAGCACAGGCGTACGGGTTTCACCGATTACGCGGTTACGCTCGCGCAATGCGGCTGGCACATGGCGAATTTCATAGCGTGCTGGTTCGCGGTTGCGTAACTCTCCACCAATGCTGGTGAAGGCTTCATTGAAGAAAGCGCGGATGAAATAGGGCTGCAGCTTACGGGCTTCGGCCTTCTCCATTTCTTCTTTGACGGCATACAGTTGGCCGAGGCTCATGTGCTGCTCGACCAGTGCGTTGCGACGGAGGATCTCACGCAGATGCTCGGTATCCAGCGCCCCTTCGATGACCTGGTTTTGCCGTGCTCGTACTTCGAGCGAGTCGCCGTAGCGAATGGCTTCGATCAGCAGATCCTTAAGCGATACGTTGTCGAACGCCTCGCCCAGGATGTCGAACACCTTGCCGCCCAGCGCCTGCTTTTCGATTTCCAGCTTCTCGAACAGCTTCTGAAACACTTCCCCTTCACGGGTTTCATTGGCGACGATGTTCCACAGATGGCAGACCTGATCCTGGCCAATACGGTGGATACGGCCGAAACGTTGCTCCAGACGGTTAGGGTTCCAGGGCAGGTCGTAATTGACCATGAGGTTGGCGTTCTGCAGATTGACACCTTCGCCGGCAGCATCGGTGGCGATCAGCACCAGCACCCGTGCGTTGTGCCGAAACTCTTCCTGCACTTTGCGCCGCTCATCGCGGTTAGTCCCGCCATGAATGGTGACGATGGCCTGTGGATCCCCTAGCATGTCAGCAATGCGCTTGACCAGATAATCCAGCGTGGCGCGGTGCTCGGTGAAGATGATCAGCTTGCGGCGGTTCTCTCCGTTGTACATCTGCGGGGAATCCTGCAGCAGGCAAGACAACTCTTCCCACTTACGGTCACTACCAGAGGCCACCAGGCGCTGTGCCTGACGTTCCAAGCCTTGCAGCAGGCAGATTTCGGTTTCCATCTCGGCGATGGTTTCAGCAGCGCTCGCCTGATCTACCAATTCGTCCGCATAGAGCTCGTACTCATCGGCACTGAGTTCGTCTTCCATCTCATCGAGGTTATCTGGCACCTCGATGCGTTTTTTCACTAGGTACTCACCCAGCACGCTGGCAACACCACCACCGCGTAGATGGAGCTTCTCCTCCTTCACGCGATTTTCCAGACGCTTGCGACGATTGCGCAGGGACTGATAAATGGCCTCAGGACTGGAAGCCAGGCGACGCTGCAGTTGCGTAAGAGCAAAACCGACGTTGTTCTTGCGCTGACCATCGAGGCGATCAGCCAGATTCATCTGGTTGCGCACGTACTCTGTGACATCATGATAAAGCGCCGCCTCCTGATCAGACAGCGAGTAATTGCCTGTGTAGGCGCGCCGCTCCGGGAACAGTTTGGTACCGTCGAATTTGAGCAGCTCTTCCTTGACCATGCGCCGCATCAGGTCGGATACGTCAACCTTGTGGGCACCCTCGCGGAACTTGCCGTAGAAGCGGTCGGCATCGAGCAGCGACAGCCAGATCTGGAAGTCTTCTTCCTTGCCGTTGTGAGGGGTGGCAGTCATCAGTAGGAAATGACGGGTTAGCGAACCGAGCAGCTCGCCCAGCTCGAAACGCTTGGTCTTGTTGACCTTGTTGCCGAAATAGTTAGCCGAAAGCTTGTGGGCCTCGTCGACGATGATCAGATCCCAGTCGGTATTCTTTAGCTTGAGCTGGTAGTCCTCGTTGCGCGATAGCTGGTCGAGGCGGCAGATGAGCAGGTTTTGCTCTTCGAAGTAGTTGCCGGTGGCGCACTGTTCCTGCTTCTCACGGCTGAAAACCTCGAACTTGATGCCGAATTTCTCTAGCAGTTCGTCCTGCCATTGCTCGGTCAACGAGCCTGGCGACACCACGAGAATGCGCCGGGCATCGGCACGCATCAGCAGCTCGCGAATCAACAGGCCGGCCATTATGGTCTTACCGGCGCCAGGATCATCAGCCAGCACAAAGCGCAGTGGCTGACGCGGCAGCATAAATTCGTAGACTGCGGAAATCTGGTGCGGCAATGGGTCGACGTTGGAGGTGTGCACCGCCATCATCGGATCGAACAGGTGGGCCAACTGGATGCGCCAGGCCTCCAAAGCGAGCTTGAAATCTCCACCAGGGGCATCAAATGCCCAAGCCTTACCGGCCTGGGCAAACTCAAGACGGGACTCGTCACTGCGAAACAGCATCTGGTCGCCGTAGCCGCCCGCACTCTTCTGGTAGACGACGCTGATTGCCGAGTCACCGACCGTGTCGACACTGACGATCTTGACCACCTCGTCGCCATGCAGGCCACGAATCTGGGCGTCTTTTTTGATGTCTTCCAGCTTGACCATTTAGGCTTCCAGTTAATCGTAAAATTGATGATTTTACTTGGATATGACGGTCATCAACACTCAATTTAATCTTGCAAATTAGGGCAAGAGCTAATGTTGAGTACCCGCCAATTTCTTATTGAGTGCCTGGTACGCAATCCTTGGACCTTGGCGTTTTCGCCACGTCATCACATACAGGGCAGATTAGACTAGTGTGCATGCCAATCTAAAGGCCGTCTGCATAGCTGGCATGGGCGCCATCCAGCTGGAGTTGAGGCTCCATGAACTGTTCCATCCCACCGCGCAGTGTGACGTAAGCCCCAAGGTAGTCGTTCGGGAATGGGACAAGCCCGACAGCACGGCGGGAGGCGGTATAAGTGCTGCGGGCGCGAACAGGCATCTCCGAGCGCTGCTCCTGTCAGCTGATCAGGCTATCCCGCTCGTTGCTGTACTCCCAGCCTCGTGCCAGCGAGCAAAACGCCGAGCTGCAAGCCCAGCTGGCGGAGCTAGCCCAAGACCGTCTGCGCTTTGGCTATCGCCGCCTACATATCGCTAAGGCGTGCCGGCTAACCATAAGCAGATTTATCGTCTGTACCGCACCGCCGGTTTTATGGCCAAGCGCCGAAAGCGCAGCCGCGGTGTCGCGTTAGAGCGCGAGCGCCCGAGCCTGCTAAGCACACCGAATCAGGTCTAGTCGGTGGACTTCGTCATCGATGCGCTCAGCACGGGAAGGCGGATCAAATGCCTGACAGTAACTGATGACTTCACCAAGGAATGGGTTGGCATTCTGATGAAACACTGGATCAGCGGCGCTCGTGTCAACCGGGCATTGGGCGAAATAGCGCGGTTTCGCGGCTACCCAGAGGCGATTCGCACCGACCAGGGCTCCAAATCCACCGGCAAGGCGCTTGATCAGTGGGTCTATCAGCGCAATATCAAGTTGAAGCTGATCCAGCTTGGCAAGCCCACGCAGGATGCCCTCATCGAGTCCTTCAACGGCAAGCTTCGGGATGAATGCCTCAATGAGCACTGGTTCTGTCCGCTAGCTGAAGGCAGAGCTCGCATCGCAGCCTGGCGAAGGAATTACAACGAGCACTGCCCGCGCAGTGCGATTGGCAGTATCACCTCGGCAGCATCCGCTGCAAGTTGGCGAGCCAGCCAGCAGCTGAAGCGAGAAGAACTAAAACCAAACCACAGCCGACTAGCTAGGCAGCGGTAACAGGCAGGCGGGGGCGGGAAGTCAACAAGTTAACAGAGGTAACCGACCGCATCCACTCACGTACAGCGACAATCGTTCATCAGGCATAGCCCAAAGCCTAACCATCTAGGATCGTCTCATTAGCGACATCACCCCCGACTGCATCCAAAGCCATGTTGACCATTTCCATAGGCCTTTGAAGCGACCTTGCACAGGTAACTGGCACGATGGAACAGGCCGGACAGCGCTCCCCAGTTCTCACGATCCACTCTGTACGTACCGTTGTCTGGTATCTCGACCAGACCTACCACTTGATCGACCTGCAGACTCATGGCACTGGCCCACGCTTCCTGCAAGCGGTTGATCATGTTGGCATTATCAGATTGGAGCCTCCCGACCGTGTAGAAGGCATCTCTGTTTAGCAAAATAAGAACGTGATAATGCGGACGGCGCCCTGCCCCTTCCTCCCTAGCCCATACGTAACGGACCTTACATCCATGAGCGTAGGGATACCGCTCACAGGCCTTCAGCCGGTTGTGCTCGATCTTGGCCTTGAAGGACTCAATAAACCTGCTGATGACCTGATTGGTGTATGCATAATCAGGCAGGTTGATACCGACTGGCAGACGTAGATCAATCCTAAAGCCCAATAGCCTCGGATACTGGTTCAGCGTGCTATCAACAGTGCGTTTCAATGCAGCCAGGTACTCAGTTACAAACGGCCCCTTCTCGATCATGACTGGAAGACCTTCGAACAGATTGCCCGTATGGATGTGAAGGTTGGTGTTATCGGGATGACGCAGCATGGCAACCACTCTCTTTGCTAAGATTCATATACTCAGCCAGCGCAGTATTTGTTTACGAATTACACCCTGCTAATTATCACCAACCAAATTTCAAGCACACTACCTAGCCTCAAGAGAGAATCACTGGAAATATGAGTAGATAGGTAGCATGTAAAGCAATGGGTTGATTCTAGACACCCAAGCGTTTACGTGAAGATAGATGAACCTCAGATATCCAACGCCATGCTGGGCGTTGGATAGATACAGACAATCAGTAGGACGAGCAGGCATTAGCCATCTCAACACAATGAAGGATAACTATCTATAAAAGCATATTACCCATACCGAAAACAAACCGACACCATACTCCTCGCCAAAGGCGGCCAAACCATTAGAAGTATAAGAAAACATCTTTCTTATTCAACTCCGGAATAAAACCATCATAATCCGGCATCAACCGGACTATGATGGCGACTATGTTCGTCAACGCAAACCATCAGCTAGCCAAGCCTAAGGCCTTATCACGCTCAGCCACTTTAGCGAGAATCCAGTCGTGAACTTCGCTTTCTAGCCAGCCGACGCATCGATCCCCTAACGGCACCGGAAGTGGAAACTGACCTTCTGCGATGTACTTATAGATCGTGGATCGGGAAAGACCAGTAAGGTCCATGACTTCTTTCAGGCGGATTATCCTCATGAACGTAGCTCCTGTATTCGTTCAGAGGATTGGCAAGGCCGGTAAAAATTGACGGACGACGAATCCACACCACACCTTGTCGACACGTTTCTCTATCCTCATCCGTCCATTGCCTCCTACCCTCAGCACCCTTGAGGGGCATAACCATCCAAGAGAACCTTCCTTTTTGCCGATGCAAAGGTTTACAGGCACAGCTAGACACCTAGCAAATTCGCTGGTCAGGGATTTACTCTACTAGAGTACGACTAGGTTGACTCCATAAACGCAATAGAGTAAATCTAGGGTTGTCCTAAAATTTGCATAGAGCGAGCCTAGATTGGTGATACGTCACAACGATGAATTAAGCCAAGTTCTCGGCGATTTCGAGTACAGCGAGCGCCATGACATATGGCTCTGGTACACACTCGCCTTCTTCGAAAATAACTTTAATACAGAAGCATTTCGAGATTACGGAATAAGAGAAAAGATGGCTAAATATTTCCAAGTAAATACATGGAGAATCGATCCACTGATGCAAAAGAGAAGAGAACAACTCATCTCCCAAAAGCATCTAGAGTGGATCATGAATGAACGTCGACTCGTGGAATGGCTAACAAAAGAAATTCAAATCTTAACCATGCATAATCAAATTAGATTCCCATTCAGCCTCTCTGGAAGGGACCTCCCCATAGCAATACTTGACGTATGGGAACGAGACCTTACTGAAAAGACATTTCTAATCAAAAATCTGGAGCAGCGGTGGCGTGAGCACAAAGCCCAAGATAAAAAATACTCATGGTTTAAAGACGACGATCAAAAATGCTTACTTGCTTATGAATGGCTACGAAAAAATACATACCCCACTCCCTTCGGCATTCCCATCCAAACATATGAAGACCTACTAATATTTTTCGACAACGCGAACTACACTAGCGAAAAAGAAGAACTCTACATAGGGAAAATAAAAAAACTATGGAATCAAAAAAAATACAGAAGCACGCTCAAAGGCAAGTCACAATACAACTTTGTTCTTTCAGACAAGACCATCGAGATGCTAGACAAAATTTCAGAGCAGCACGAAATCAGCCGAGCGCGAGCACTAGAAATACTCGTAGAGATAGAGACTCAAAAAGGCTTATACATCTCCGAAAAGCTGCAAAATTCGAAGTTACTTCGCAACACTAGCCCAAAATAGAAAACGACCAAAAAATACTAAAAAATAAGGCACACCACCACTAAAAGATAAATTGCTCATAACCAAAAATCAACAACAAACTAGATTAAACTAAAATTCGAACCTATATCATTAACTTGACGACCTAGCAGTAGGCCTTCTCAAGTGGTTAAATCGGACTGATATAGGAATAATTCACTCATGAACTGCCCCATATGTAGTTCTGCACGCATTGCAACAAAAGATCTCGGCAAAAAGGCCGGTGGCATCATCGGATCGATTGGCGGTGCCGCCAGTGGCGTATCCAGCGTATTAGCAGGTGCCGAGGCTGGGGCCACTACCGGTGCTTTTGCCGGTCCTGTCGGCATTGCCCTAGGCGGTATCACCGGAGCCATCTTCGGAGGACTCGTAGGTGGCGCTACCGGCGCAGTAGCTGGTGCAGCGATTGGCTCTCAAATCGATGAGAGAGTGCTGAACAATTATCAGTGCATGGAATGCGGACACGAGTTCAGCTTCTACGACTGACGCCCGCGGTTCCTCACTCCACTTATCTGCTACTTTGTCTACCTCTGCAGGTACTGTGCGTTGTACAGCGCTTTGTGCCAGCTACTGCTCAAAGAAAAATCTTTCAAGGCCCAGGAGACAGCAGAAGCAGAAATCAGGAATCAGGAATCAGGAATAAGCGAGTGGTTAAGAACAGGAGCGAACATCGTGTGCCAGGTAGAATCTATGGCGGGCTGCTCCTAGGCTGTCTTACAGCTCGGCTCTTTCGTTTCCACTGAGGCAATACCCACCCAAAGTGTGGGCTACATTGTGGGTAAAAAAATATCAGAGCACCAAAAGCTATATAAATCAACAAGTTGAGTCTATATTAAGCCGGCCACAAGCCGGCTTTTTTGCGTCTGCGGTTCGAGTAGCGCATAACCAGGCGCAGCGGAGCGACGACCGGTACGGATGCCAGCCGTCCAGGCAGAGCCTTTCGCCCATGTCGGCGCCCTGAGTCGGGCCGCCAGGCAAACTCACGAGAAACTCAGGGCCGTTACTCAGGGTCGACCGGAGACGAGTCCGCTCCGAGTCGCCATCATGTCCCGCCGTCTGCGTCTGCCTCTTTACCTCCTCATCGCCCTGGTCGTCCTGCTGCTGTGCCTGCACCTGGCCGCGCCGCTGCTGATCCGCCACTACCTCAACGACAAGCTGGCGGACATGGGCGACTATCGTGGTCAGATCACCGACGTGGACCTGGCCTGGTGGCGCGGCGCCTATCGCATCGAGGGGCTGGAGATCGTCAAGGTCAATGGCAAGGTACCGGTGCCCTTTCTCAAGGCGCCCAGCATCGACATCGCCGTGAGCTGGCTTTCGCTGTGGCGGGACCATGCCATCGTCGGGCGCCTTGTCTTCGATCGACCCGAACTCAACTTCGTCGACGGCGGGGCCCGCAAGGAACAGTCGCAGACCGGCGAAGGCACCGACTGGCAGGATCAGGTCGACAAGCTGATCTCCATCACCCTGGACGAGGTGCGGGTGGTCAATGGGCGGGTGACCTTCCGCAACTTCAACTCCAAGCCCCAGGTGAATCTGGCGGCCACCGACGTCAACGCCATCCTCTACAACCTGACCAACGCCGCCGACGCTCAGGGCGAACGCATCGCCCACTTCGAAGGCAAGGCCGCCGTGCTCGGCAGCGCGCCGCTGGAAGCCAGTGCTCGTTTCGATCCCTTCAAGGACTTCACCGACTTCGACTTCCGTCTGCGGGTGACCGACATCGACCTGCCCAAGCTCAACGACTTCGCCCGTGCCTACGGCAAGTTCGATTTCCGCGCCGGTAGCGGCGACGTGGTGGTGGAAGCCAGGGCGGTGGATGGCCAGCTCAGCGGCTACGTCAAACCCCTGATGAAGAACGTCGACATCTTCGACTGGCAGCAGGACGTCGAGAATCGCAACAAAAACGCCCTGGAAAGCGCCTGGGAAGCCGTGGTCGGCACCGCCCAGACGCTGCTCAAGAATCAGCGCCGCGATCAGTTCGCCACCCGGGTCGACCTGTCCGGCAGCGTGAAGAACCAGGACATCAGCCCGCTGCAGGCCTTCTTCAATATCCTGCGCAATGCCTTCGTGCAGGCCTTCAGCGCCCGCTATGACGCGGATTGAAGCTCTAGTAGGTTGGCGCTGAGCACAGCGAAGCCCAACAGCTTAATTTTGGCGTTTGGCCACCCTCACCCCAGCCCTCTCCCAGAGGGAGAGGGGGCGATTGGATTCCGTAGCGTGGAAAACCGCGCAGCGTTTTCCACTAGCTCACACGGGTGCCAACGGTGGATAAGGCTGCGCCGTTATCCACCCTACTCGTATGCCCCGTAGGTTGGCGCTGAGCGCAGCGAAACCCAACAGCTTAATTTTGGCGCTTGGCCACTCTCACCCCAGCCCTCTCCCAGCGGGAGAGGGGGCGGTCAGATTCCGTAGCGTAGAAAACCGCGCAGCGTTTTCCACTAGCTCACACGGGTGCCAACGGTGGATAAAGCTGCGCCGTTATCCACCCTACTCGTATGCCCCGTAGGTTGGGGCTGAGCGCAGCGAAGCCCAACACCTCCCTCACCTGATAAACAATCGATACGCCGGATTCTCGGTCTCGTCCCAGTAGCGATAGCCGATGGCATCCAGCGTCGCCAGCAGCTCCGGCCGCTCAGCCTGGCTGGCCTCCAGCCCGGCGAACACCCGGCCATCCGCCGCGCCGTGGTTGCGGTAGTGGAACAAGCTGATGTTCCAGCGCCCGCCCAGCTTTTCGAGGAAGTCGAACAGCGCGCCCGGTCGCTCGGGGAATTCGAAGCGGAACACCTGCTCCTGGCCGACCCGCGCGGCATGGCCACCCACGGTGTGGCGGATATGCAGCTTGGCCAGTTCGTTGTCGGTCAGGTCCAGCACCGGGAAACCCTGGTCGCGTAGCCCCTGTAGCAGCGCCTCGCGCGGATCACGCTGGGGATGGGTCTGGACGCCAACGAAGATATGGGCCTCTTCGCCGGTGTGGTAGCGGTAGTTGAATTCGGTGATCTGCCGCCGGCCCAAGGCCTCGCAGAAGGCCCGGAAGCTGCCCGGCCGCTCGGGGATGGTCACGGCAATGATGGCTTCGCGCTGCTCACCCAGTTCGGCGCGTTCGGCCACATGGCGCAAGCGGTCGAAGTTGATATTGGCACCCGAGTCGATGGCCACCAGTACCTGGCCGCCGGAGCCCGCGCGCTCGGCGTACTTCTTGATCCCGGCCACGCCCAGGGCGCCCGAGGGCTCGGTGATGGAGCGGGTGTCGTCGTAGATGTCCTTGATCGCCGCGCAGATCTCGTCCGAGCTGACGGTAATGACTTCATCGACATAACGCCGGCAGATCTCGAAGGTGTGATGGCCGATCTGGGCCACGGCCACGCCATCGGCGAACAGCCCGACTCGCGGCAAGACCACTCGCTCGCCGGCGGCCATGGCCTGCTGCAGACAGTTGGAGTCGTCCGGCTCGACGCCGATGATCCTGATCTCGGGGCGCAGGTACTTCACATAGGCGGCGATGCCGGCGATCAGGCCGCCGCCGCCCACGGGGACGAAGATGGCATCGAGCCGCCCCGGATGCTGGCGCAGGATCTCCATGGCCACGGTGCCCTGGCCGGCGATGACGTCCG
>NZ_JASCON010000179.1:0-431 GCF_029959585.1 Pseudomonas sp. PS02302 | reverse complement strand
CCCTATTTTCAAAAAAAAAAAAAAAACACTCCGGTTTTGTTCTCTTCCCTCCATTTCCCTCTCTTCTACGGTTAATCCTTTCCTCTTCGTCTTTTTCTACACCCTCGTTTAGTTGCTTCTTTTTCCTTCCCGCTTTCCTGCACTAACATTTTGCCGCAGTACACTATACGATCGTAGTACATCTTACAACTCCGCATACCGCGTCGCCAAAAATTTACTTCGCCAACCATTCCATATCTGTTAAGTATACATGTATATATATTGCACTGGCTATTCATCTTGCACTTTTCCTCTTTCTTCTTCCCAGTAGCCTCATCCTTTCACGCTGCCTCTCTGGAACTTGCCATCATCATTCCCTAGAAACTGCCATTTACTTAAAAAAAAAAAAATGTCCCCACTATCACTGTTCACTGTTCACTTGTCTCTTACAT
>NZ_JASCON010000178.1:0-431 GCF_029959585.1 Pseudomonas sp. PS02302 | reverse complement strand
GACCCGGAGATCTCTGAATGGGGAAACCCACCTAGCATAAGCTAGGTATCTTAACCTGAATCCATAGGGTTAAGAGGCGAACCAGGGGAACTGAAACATCTAAGTACCCTGAGGAAAAGAAATCAACCGAGATTCCCTTAGTAGTGGCGAGCGAACGGGGACCAGCCCTTAAGTTGATTTGAGAGTAGCGGAACGCTTTGGAAAAGGCGGCCATAGTGGGTGATAGCCCTGTACGCGAAACGCTCTTATCAATGAAATCGAGTAGGACGGGGCACGAGAAACCCTGTCTGAATATGGGGGGACCATCCTCCAAGGCTAAATACTCCTGACTGACCGATAGTGAACCAGTACCGTGAGGGAAAGGCGAAAAGAACCCCGGAGAGGGGAGTGAAATAGAACCTGAAACCGTATGCGTACAAGCAGTGGGAGCC
>NZ_JASCON010000177.1:0-434 GCF_029959585.1 Pseudomonas sp. PS02302 | reverse complement strand
GTGGACAACCCGGCCACCGGCGAGACCCTGGGCACCATTCCCAAGCTCGGCCGCGCCGAGACCAAGCGTGCCATCGACGCCGCCAATCGCGCCCTGCCGGCCTGGCGCGCGCTGACCGCCAAGGAGCGTTCGGCCAAGCTGCGGCGCTGGTACGAGCTGATGATCGAGAACCAGGACGACCTGGGCCGGCTGATGACCCTGGAGCAGGGCAAGCCGCTGGCGGAGGCCAAGGGCGAGATCGCCTACGCCGCTTCCTTCATCGAGTGGTTCGCCGAAGAAGCCAAGCGCATCTATGGCGATACCATCCCCGGCCACCAGGCCGACAAGCGCATCCTGGTGATCAAGCAGCCCATCGGCGTCACCGCCGCCATCACGCCGTGGAATTTCCCCACCGCGATGATCACCCGCAAGGCCGGTCCGGCCCTGGCCGCCGG
>NZ_JASCON010000176.1:0-444 GCF_029959585.1 Pseudomonas sp. PS02302 | reverse complement strand
AGAGGGCGGCGTTGCCCAGGAAGCGCGGATGGCGCTCGTCGACCACGCCCTTGCCGAGCTGGGTGGTGACGAAGGGGATGCCGGTCTTCTCGATCAGCTGCCGCAGCACCCGCGCGGTCATCTTGCGATTGGTGCCGGCGCCCAGCACCAGCACCGGGCTGCGGGCGTTTTCCAGTTTGGAGACGGCGGCGGCGATGGCCTTGGCTTCGGCGACCGGACGACGACTCAGGCTCGGCGATACCGGCAGGCTCTCGGTGTGCTCGTCGGCGATGTCTTCCGGCAGTTCCAGGTGCACGGAGCCGGGCTTTTCTTCCTCGGCGAGGCGGAAGGCCTCGCGGATGCGCGACGGGATGTTGTCGGCGGAGGCGAACTGGTGGGTGTACTTGGTGAGCGGCGCCATCATGCGGCACACGTCGAGAATCTGGAAACGCCCCTGCTTGGATT
>NZ_JASCON010000175.1:0-444 GCF_029959585.1 Pseudomonas sp. PS02302 | reverse complement strand
AGAGGGCGGCGTTGCCCAGGAAGCGCGGATGGCGCTCGTCGACCACGCCCTTGCCGAGCTGGGTGGTGACGAAGGGGATGCCGGTCTTCTCGATCAGCTGCCGCAGCACCCGCGCGGTCATCTTGCGGTTGGTGCCGGCGCCCAGCACCAGCACCGGGCTGCGGGCGTTTTCCAGTTTGGAGACGGCGGCGGCGATGGCCTTGGCTTCGGCGACCGGACGACGGCTCAGGCTCGGCGATACCGGCAGGCTCTCGGTGTGCTCGTCGGCGATGTCTTCCGGCAGTTCCAGGTGCACGGAGCCGGGCTTTTCTTCCTCCGCGAGGCGGAAGGCCTCGCGGATGCGCGACGGGATGTTGTCGGCGGAGGCGAACTGGTGGGTGTACTTGGTGAGCGGCGCCATCATGCGGCACACGTCGAGAATCTGGAAACGCCCCTGCTTGGATT
>NZ_JASCON010000174.1:0-484 GCF_029959585.1 Pseudomonas sp. PS02302 | reverse complement strand
TTGATTCAACTTGTTAAAGAGCAGTTGGTTGCGACCGTGTCGCTAACCGAGGCGCGCATTCTACGCTAGCCTCACATCCTGTCAAGCGTTGATTTGAACTTTTTCGTTTCAACTCAACCACTTGCGCCTGCCTGACCGGTCTAACCAATCTCGGCAGCGGGAGGCGAATCCTACAGCATCCCAAGACGCTGTCAACCCCCTCCGCTTCATCCCGTCATCACCCGAAGGTGAAGACCAAACAGCGAAGAATCCCTGGACCCCTCGCCCAGCTCAGACCTAAGTGCTTGATTTTCAAGCCGCTTCAGCATCTGCGCCGGAAGTGGGGCGCATTATAGGGGAGTTTCGGAGCAGGTCAACAGGTTATTTTCAGAAAGGCCAAAAAAGAAAGGGGGCTGCTTACGCAGCCCCCTTTCCTATAGACCTCTCGCGCGGCTAGCCGCGACCGACACGGCGATTGCGCCAGAGGGTGGTGAAGGGGCCGGAG
>NZ_JASCON010000173.1:0-649 GCF_029959585.1 Pseudomonas sp. PS02302 | reverse complement strand
GAGGTCGGCAGTTCGAATCTGCCCAGACCCACCAATCGATGGGGCCATAGCTCAGCTGGGAGAGCGCCTGCCTTGCACGCAGGAGGTCAGGAGTTCGATCCTCCTTGGCTCCACCATCTCCACCTACCGCTAACGCGATTGCTTGAAAAGCTCAGAAGTGAGCTTTTGACTTCTCCCTGCCGACAGGTAATGAGAAGGGCACAAAAGCTGACTTCTGGTCTTTGATCAGAACTGTTCTTTAAAAAATTGGGAAAGTGATAGAAGTAGACTGCATTAACTGTTTTCACTGGCAGTTAGTGTCGTCAAGGTAAAATCTTGCGAACTCAAGCGCAAGTTTTCGGCGAAATGTCGTCTTCACTCATGTAACGCCTGCAGATCGGTAGCGTCCTTGTGACGTCAGCGAGATTGCTTGGGGTTATATGGTCAAGTGAAGAAGCGCATACGGTGGATGCCTTGGCAGTCAGAGGCGATGAAAGACGTGATAGCCTGCGATAAGCTTCGGTGAGGTGGCAAATGACCTGTGACCCGGAGATCTCTGAATGGGGAAACCCACCTAGCATAAGCTAGGTATCTTAACCTGAATCCATAGGGTTAAGAGGCGAACCAGGGGAACTGAAACATCTAAGTACCCTGAGGAAAAGAAATCAAC
>NZ_JASCON010000172.1:0-752 GCF_029959585.1 Pseudomonas sp. PS02302 | reverse complement strand
ATTGCAGCACCTGAGTTTCGCGTATGGTCACCCACTACACTACTCGGTCAGGCTCTTACCAGCTTAACTACAGTTGATCGGACGGGAAACGGTGCTTTCTGGTAGATATGGCCGCAACCGATAGTTTAACGGAAACGCAGGTGATATGAGGGCAGGGTCCAGACATGTTCAGTAGGTGGGAGTGAGAGGTGTTATGGGTGGAGGACAATTTTTATTATATTTCATCTAATAGCAATAGGATATGAGAGGTGAAAAAGCAAAAGCAATAGTGCATTGTGATGTGGAGAATAAGGTGCATACGATGAAAAAGGTGATTTGTCATTTACAAGAGGTAGGTCGAAACAGAACATGAAAGTTGGTCGGTAGGTGGCATGCAGAGGTAGTTTCAAGGTGACAGGTTATGAAGATATGGTGCAAAAGACAAATGGATGGTGGCAGGCATAGTAAAATGATGGTGTGGAAGACATAGATGGTATTTGTTTTGCATTTACGGCACCGGATGCGGGCGATAATGACGGGAAGAGATTTAGTATGTGGGACAGAATTTCGGCGGCAGTATTGAGACCATGAGAGTAGCAAACGTAAGTCTAAAGGTTGTTTTATAGTAGTTAGGATGTAGGAAATGTATTCCGATAGGCCATTTTACATTTGGAGGGACGGTTGAAAGTGGACAGAGGAAAAGGTGCGGAAATGGCTGATTTTGATTGTTTATGTTTTGTGTGATAATTTTACATTTTTGCATAGTATTAGGT
>NZ_JASCON010000171.1:0-857 GCF_029959585.1 Pseudomonas sp. PS02302 | reverse complement strand
GTGGTGTGGGCCTGTGCGGGACATGGCTTCAAGCATTCGGCCGCGCGGGGCGAGGCGCGCGCCCAGCGCGTGACCACCGGGCGCAGCGACATCGATCTCGGCAGCTTCAGCCTGGCGCGATTCGGCTAGCGGCTGCGCACCGTCAGGGTGACCAGCCGGGTCACCACCAGGGCGATGTACATGACACCGGAGAACTGGCCGAGCATGACCAGCGAGCGCGCCATCGGCTTGATCGGGTAGATATCGCTCAGGCCGACGCCGGAGAGGATGGCGAAGCTGACATAGAGCAGCTCGGTCCAGGTGCGTGCGGCCAGGGGATCGTTGGCGGCGGTGAAGCTGTTGGGCTGCAGGATCTGACAGGCCGAGTAGGCATGGGCGAAGGCCCAGGCCAGCAAGGTGAAGGTCGCACCCACGGCGAAGAGTTCATCGGTGGTCGCTCGCTGGTCTTCCATCATGTAGGCGATGAGACTGCCCGCGGCATAGAAGTAGAAGATCGCATCGAGGATGGCCAGGGATACCACCAGGTGGCGATTGCCCTGCCACTCCACCAGTACCGTGAGCACCAGGATGCAGGCGGCGAGAATGAACCCCAGCCACTGGATGGTCGGGCTCCGTCGCACCATGCGCAGGGCGGTGGCGAGGACGATGATGCCGAAGGCACCGATGATGGCGCGCCCATGTTCTTCCTGCTCCACGAAGGGGTAGAGCAGCAGCCCGAGCAACTGGATGAACAGCAGGTTGGCGGAGGGGTAACGGACCAGGTAGTGCAGCGGACTCTTCATCGCAACTCGGCGAAAGGCTCAGGGGCGGTCAGCGTAGCGGGTGGCGAGGCGCTTCGCCACGGGAGCCTCGTGCTC
>NZ_JASCON010000170.1:0-1017 GCF_029959585.1 Pseudomonas sp. PS02302 | reverse complement strand
GCGCAGGATGCGCAGCTCTGAGGTCACGGATGAAGACCAGGCCAGGATGGCGCCTGACAGGATGTTGGGATGGTCGCAACAAAGAACCCGCTTCGGCGGGTTTTTTGTTGGGCGCGATTCGAGGTCGGCAGGCGAATTGGGCAGGGTATGGCGAAAGGCTTACAAGGACTGGTGTCACCTGGCCATATTGGCGCCCCTGCGGGCTGCGTAATCTACACCTATCAGCGGCGCAGGATGCGCAGCTCTGAGGTCACGGATGAAGACCAGGCCAGGATGGCGCCTGACAGGACGTTGGGATGGTCGCAACAAAGAACCCGCTTCGGCGGGTTTTTTGTTGGGTGCGATTCGAGGTCGGCAAGCGAATTGAGCAGGGTATGGCAAAAGGCTTACAAGGACTGGTGTCACCTGGCCATGTTGCCATCTCGGCGGGCTGCGTAATCTACACCTATCAGCGGCGCAGGATGCGTAGCTCTGAGGTCACGGATGAAGACCAGGCCAGGACGGCGCCTGACAGGATGTTGGGATGGTCGCAACAAAGAACCCGCTTCGGCGGGTTTTTTGTTGGGCGCGATTCGAGGTCGGCAGGCGAATTGGGCAGGGTATGGCGAAAGGCTTACAAGGACTGGTGTCACCTGGCCATATTGGCGCCCCTGCGGGCTGCGTAATCTACACCTATCAGCGGCGCAGGATGCGCAGCTCTGAGGTCACGGATGAAGACCAGGCCAGGATGGCGCCTGACAGGACGTTGGGATGGTCGCAACAAAGAACCCGCTTCGGCGGGTTTTTTGTTGGGCGCGACTCGAGGTCGGCAGGCGAATTGGGCAGGGTATGGCGAAAGGCTTACAAGGACTGGTGTCACCTGGCCATATTGGCGCCCCGGCGGGCTGCGTAATCTACACCTATCAGCGGCGCAGGATGCGCAGCTCTGAGGTCACGGATGAAGACCAGGCCAGGATGGCGCCTGACAGGATGTTGGGATGGTCGCAACAAAGAACCCGCTTCGGCGGGTTTTTTGTT
>NZ_JASCON010000016.1:0-72526 GCF_029959585.1 Pseudomonas sp. PS02302 | reverse complement strand
TACTCGCCACGGTGCTCCTGTACCATACGGACAGCGCGTTCACGGACTTCAGGGGAATACTTCGGTAACTTCTTCATGGCTCCATTCTCTCAAAGATTGGAGCCTCCACGAAACCCGGGGCGGTTCAGAGATCCTCACCAGTCGCTCTATGCGTTCCGCGGCGCCGACAACGCCTTGTCCGATCCGGATCTCGATGACTCCGTCGATCTCTATTTGACCAAATCCTTCCGCTTCGGGCCGGCGGTGGCCACCGTGGCCAACATCATCCTGAGCTACAAGGGCGAGCAGCTGAAGATCGTCGGCGCTGGCCAGCCTACGCAGATCAAAACGCAGCTCGACGAGGGCGTTCGAGGGGCCGCGTATCTCTGTCGGACGGTCTCCGGAGTCATCATGACGGCGCTGGAGTTCGCCCCACAGGGCAGAACCCTCTACTGGGTCGGCGGCATCGAGGCGTACCAGATTGGCGACTTGGAGGATCTGGTCTGGTTCAGCCAGGGAAAGACCGACAAGGTCAGGTCGAAGCGTCTGCTGAAGGACTTCCCTGACTGGACCTCGTATCTGACCATGGCCAAGGAGAGCAAGGACCGCGAGATGGCGAGGCTCATCAAGGTGGTGGGTCTCTTCCCAGACATCGAGAAGCGACTGGCGCGCCTGCGGACGCTGACACAGAAGGATGAAAAGGACGCCGACGTCATCCTATCGACTGCGCACCGCTCGAAGGGTCTCGAGTGGAAGCATGTCTACCTGGGCGAAGACTTCCCCGATCCCCTGGATCCTGAGCTCCCGCCGGATGCGCGCCGTGATGAACTCAATCTGCTGTATGTCGCTGCGACGCGAGCAAAGCATCAGCTGGCCATCAACTCCGTCATCTTGGGGATCATGCGGGATTACGAGCGAAGCCGTCGGCGGGCGCTCGAGCATCAGATGCTGGCGATCGAGTAGCTGGCCAACACTCCATTTAGCACCGTGGTTTAGAGGCACCGGCCAGGACCCGTCCCCCCGTCGCTTTCTGCACAACCCACCTGGGCATCGGTTTGCTGGCCTGGCGGCGCAGGGTGAGCGCGCGTCTACCGGCCAGCGGCCCGACGCGGCAACGCACGCCCCAACACAACGGGTCGCGTTCCTGCGCTTTTAGCCGGTGATGACCAGGGCGCCTGCAAAGGCGCCCTGGTCATCACCCCGGGCGTCATGCTCGAGTCAATCTCGAGTGCTTCGTGTCAGGCGGGCAGGAGGGCATCTGCGACCTACTTCGCTGGCTGCGCGGAATCGGCTGCCGAGCCGAAGCCGAGGATCTTGCGCGAAACCTCATCGCCCTGGTCCTGGGGCTTCCCCTGCGCCTTGTCCGCTTCAGCCTTCGCCGCTGCCTGTTCAGCTGCCAGCATCCGTTTCATGATCGTCACGAAGGCGCTGATCGGCTGGGCGCCGGAAACGAACTCTTTCTCGCCCGTCAGGTTGTCGATGACGATGGTGGCCGGCGTACCGGTAGCACCGATCTTTTCGCCCATGCGGATGTGATCTGCAATACGGTCCTTCACCTTGCCGCTGCTGATGCACTGATTGAAGACCTTCATGTCAGCACCGAGGCGCGACACTAGCCCGGGCAGATCCTTCACACCGCCGCCATTGCCGGCCGACTCTTCGAAAATCTGATCGAGGATCACCCAGAAGCCACGATTTCCCTTCTGCTCCGCGTAGCATTCGGTCGCGATCGCCTCATCGGTTGCAGCAGGGTTATGGAAGCCCAGCGGCATATGGCGCCACTGCCAGTTCACCGCGCCATTGGACTTGTCCACGATCTCCTTGAGGCTCGGGTGCAGCCGCTTACAGAAGGGACACTCCAGGTCGGAGAATTCGGCAAGCGTGAAGCGGGCCTTGAGGTCGCCATAGACTCGCGCGTCGTTTGGCACCTGGTCCGCCGCCCGCCCGTAGCGAGCAAATTGTGCGTCGACCCAAGCTTGCTTCTCGGCTCGCTCCTTGGCGAACACACCCGTCTCGATGCCGGCCGTGATCTTGCGGTCTAGGTAGGCTTGCCCGCTGGTCCAAAACACCCCAAGGGTTACGAGCTGAGATACGGCAACGGCAGACGCAAGGGTGATGAGGTGGTTTCTAAGTGAGGTTTTCATGGGCGACCCGGCTATGTGATTTGCCGTCTACCCTAAAAAATCCGCCTCGCTCGGCGAGCTCCATTCCACCCACAAATGGGCGCGAACCCCAAATAACGCTCTAGCGACGGTTTTTTCGACGCGTCCACTCACTGCACTGCGTCGGACGCGACATGCGAAGTGCACGCGGTTGGACCGCGCCCCTGCGCTGACCGGAATGGCCGAGCAGCCCACGGTAGGCTTGCAGCGCAATGGCCAATGGACCAGATCCTAGGTATCCCGAGGCTGTTTCGACATGATATCGAAGCACCATGACTTCCAGCGGGGCTTCGCTCCACGACTGAGTACCGAACGCTTGAGCTCTTCCCCCTAAAACGGCTAGTCGGTCGGAGGCCAGTAGCTGGCCATCCAGAACAGCAAATAGGCAGACGAATTGCTGGCCGAAAGCGGCTAAAGCCGACGTTATGCTCGACAACCGCTCAGACTCACGCCACTGCCGAGTTTGTAATTCTCGGTACCGAAAAATCGTGGCCTGCGACAGCCCCTTTCCCTGCCCTTGAGCATCGAGCATATTGAGCTCACGCTCGATCTGGCGCAAAGCCTGGTGCACAGACTGATGCCGGGCCGCTAGAGCGCGCACTTCTTTTTTCAGTAGAAAAAAAGTATTGAGATGTTGGCGAAGATGCATCGCACAACTCCTAGCTGTTTCCTGTTGCATAGCAATAGGCTCTTTAGCCTGCTGTGTTCAGGCTTGCGATCAGCGGCCCCTAATAAAACGAAGCCGCTTGCTTCGCATTAGTAGGCGGCGGCGGGGTTCGTCCCATCAGGCAGATAGAAGGCCATATCGTTGGGCAAATGCTCGCGCAGTGCGGCGGCGAAGTCTGCAGCGTTTACCTCACCAAGATTTGCACCAATCATCTTACCCACGCCGCTACCCACTTCGGAGTAAAATGGTATGGCTACCAAGTGCGCGGGATAGCCGCCCCGGTCCACCGGCGCATAGCCGTCGACGAGATAGCCTCCCTTCGTTCCGATGAAGATTTCGCCGAGCTTGCTGCCGGTCGGAGTTTTGACAAAGCCATCTCGTACTTGAGCAAACTCGAGCTTTTGCACGCGGACGGTGGGTTGCAACGTAGCGTTGACTACGTCATTCAACTTTGAAGCGCATCGGACCCCGGCCTGCTCGAGAGTACTGGTTTCGCTTTTTTTCTCGAAGCAGAACATAAAGCCCATTTTGGTTCGCGGATCGAAGCCGTTATCGCCGAGGACTGTGAGCGCCAAGCCAGCAGCGCCCACTCCACCACCGATGGCATTGAACGCGATCATCGAACCATCGTTGTTATAGCCCGCACTGGGCCGTGCCGTTGCACTGATGGCTTGCTTGACTTGATCAGGCGATGCTTGCTGTAGATAAGCATTGCGTACTCCACCCGGCCCAATCTGAGCGAAACTCGGCATCCCAAGTACGGCAAAGAGCTTATCCGCGGCAGTCGCGTTAGGGGCGAACTGCAAGGGCTTTTCGTTCGCAATTTTGAGCGTAGGGTTTTCTGTTTTCCAAGGTCTAAACACCGGAGTAGTAAGCTCCGAGGCCGCAACAGGCTTCAAATCTTGGCCTTGGGTCGCACAGCCAGTTGCAGAGGCTACTACGACCGCAATCGCGGCCAGCCGAACAGTCTTCATACCGATACTCCTGTGTTGGTGTTAAGCATGAAATCACGCTTTTCCAGGAACGCAACCCCAATCTTCACCCGTCATAGGCAGTGGCCTTGGTTTCAACGCCTTAAAACAAATTTAATTATGATTTGCTCTAGTCATAACTATGTGAAAAGGCTATAACGGCAGCCACAGCCTAATCTTGAGGAGATCACGATGTCCCTGATCCAAGAATACCGCCAGACCGAAGCCGCTATTGCGGAATTGCAGCAGCGCCTTGAACAGCTGAATACCGACGAACGTCTGCAGAAAGAACTCGATTTCGAGAAGAAACTGCGAGCGCTGCTCGGCGAGCATAACAAGTCGCTGCGCGACGTCATTGCAATTCTGGACCCCAACGCCGGCTCTGCCGCTGCCAGCAAGTCCAAGAGCAACTCGGGCGCAGCCCCGCAGCAGCGCCGGGCGCGTACGCTCAAGCGCTATAAGCACCCCGAAACCGGTGAAGTCATCGAAACTAAGGGTGGCAACCACAAGCTTCTGAAAGCCTGGAAGTCCGAGCACGGTGCCGATACCGTCGAAAGCTGGCTCCAGAGCGAGTAATCACGCGGACCGACGCCGGCGGGCCTTGTGCGGCACCGCCGGCGCTGTCATTATCGGCGCTCTTGATCCAACCCCTGTGGCTTGGATGCTTCACCAGCTGCTTCGCAGCACCCTCCCCCTCGTTTGGCTCTCCTGGGCCATCTGACCCGCTGTAAGAATCTTTCATCCAGCTCGGTTGCCGATCACTCAGCTGATCCTTGGCCGAATTGTCGCGTGCGTATCGTTTGCCACGCGCCCCGGTTTCATACGTCCAGAAGGCGGCCACTGCCATAAGTGCTGGGAGCTCTACTTCGGTAGAGGTCCTGTCGCATAGCGAAAGAATCTTTCGCTATGCGACGGTGGGGCCAGCAGACGGTGCCCCGGGTGATCTTTACCTACAAAACAGCTGCAGTTGCAGAGATGGTGCGAGGGTTCGCTACATCCGATCAGGATCTCCTGTCGGAACGGGCAAACCCGCCTCCACCCTGCACTGCAGGGCCCAGGCGACTGGCGCATCAGGCTCCAACACTGTTCCGCGAATACGGAGCAGCAAAAACCCGGCTCATGGCCGGGTTTTTTTTCGCACGCAGAAAGGTGCTATCGCGGGTGTGAGTCGGTGATGTCCCGCGCGGCTACGGCGATCAGGCAGCAGTAGAACAGCCAGCCACCGATGCTTACCAGGAGCAGCGCGACACCAAGCCAGTTGCTGGTGGCATCCAGCGCTCTCGCTGTCGCCTGCAGGGTCACTCCGCACAGCGTCAGCAGCCGCATCGGGCCGAGCACGAGCTTCTGCGATTTGCTGAGCTGCGCCTGAACGGCCCGCGCGGAAGACCATGTCTCTCGACCGGCCATGACCGCAGCCACCAGGTACGGCTCGAGCCGGCCGCCCATGATGACGAAGAGCGGCATCAGGCTCAGCTGCTGTTCCACCGCGGTGGTGTAGAGCATCACAAGCAGCGGGCGTTTCTCCGCGCTGAAGAGGTCCAGCGGCAAGGTGGTGAGGGGTAGCGCCCCGCGCTTCCAGGCGCCGATATCGGAGCCAAGCATCGCCAGGACCGCCAGCGCATTCAGCGCAATGCCGATGACCAGGGCGAGCGGCGCCGCTACCCGAAAGAAATTACGCCAAGGCGACCCGGCACCTATGGCCGTGCCCAAGACGGGGCGGTCCCCGAGCATCCCTGCACGCCGAAGTGCGAGCGCCAGCACCAGGAAAATCAACGGCGAACACAGGCTGGCCAGGTGGAACGCCGCTTTACCCAAGATGAGCAGAATGCTCACCGTGGTGAACGCTGCCAGCAGCGTCAATGCGACAAAGGCGGGTAGCACCTGCACGAATAACGGGACAGCCTGCTTGATCCATCGCGGCCAATCCGACCACCGCGGCGTATGGGACGCCACTCTCACTTCCATCGTTGCTGCTTCCATATCCTCTCTTCCACCCAGGTGCTGCGCTTCTCGCGCGGGGTCATGGGTAGCTTATCGATCCGCAGCCAATTGCAACCTGTCTCGTCAGAGCGCCGATCGCGCCACCGGTTCCTTCGGCGGTCCGCCGCAACTGGCCAAAGGGAAGGCAACCTAGTCAAGCCGGCGCCCAGGGTCAACAGCCCCCTCTCGATCCGGTCCCGCAAGCGGCATGAATGGCCGTTTGCATTTACCGCGGCTCGTGGATGCTGAGCAGGTTCAATGAGGAATCTGCTATGCACAGAAATGATCACGCGCTGCAGCTCGTCGTCACCAGCGAGCCAACCACCCAGGAGCTCTACAACCTCCTCGGTCGCTACTGCCTACCGTTCGAGGACCTGGTGCTGACCAACATGCGCCAGGTACTGGGATCCGGGTACCGCAATGGCGCCTATCAGCTTCGCCGCTACTTCAACGGGGCTTTCGCCCTGGTGCTGCCTGTCGAGGACGGGCTTGTGACGGCGACCCTGGGCCAGGTCGAAGAATCTCTTTCGCTCGAAGCTGCCAGCTACCTGTGCTCACTACTCGCGCTGTCGCAGCTGATCACCGTCGCGCACAGGCGCAACGACCACGATGATCACTCCCGGCTCCATTACCTCTACTACGGATTACTGGAGGTCCTGAGGGCCGATCCGACATTCGCTGCGACCGTGACCGCGCCGCACCATCGTCCGCTGACCGACGAGGAAGTTCACCTCGGCGGATCGCTCGCGCCGTTCGCCTACCAGCCGGCCCTCGAGCGCCTCCTGGATTAGGCCACGCCCTTGCATTTCCGGTACGCCTGGAAAGATGAGGCGTATCACTCAACGTTGAGCAACCCTAACCATGGTCCAATCCCCACAGCTCGACCTCTTCCCTCTCGTCGAAGCGGCCTTCCGGAACTGCCCGGATCGGCCGCTGGCCAACGCGGAGCTCTATCGGCTCGTCGGCGCCGCCGCAGGGCTCCAGGACCGGGAGGTTCACGCCAAGCAGCCAATCGGCGCGGCCGGTCAGCCCCGCAGCCCCGTCACGCGCGAAATCCGCTGGCATCAGCAGACCCTCAAGGCCTGCGGCATCCTCGAGCGCGTTCCGCACGAGCGAGGCGTGTGGCAACTGACCGAAGAGGCGAAGCGCGGGATGCATCGCGCGGCGCCGCAGGTCACGCTGCTAGGGTTCAGCACGTCACTGGGCCTGGCGCTGTTTGGCCACTCGCCCCAGGCGCTGCAGGGTCTGGAAGAGCGCATCGACCTCGTACTGACCTCCCCGCCCTATCCTCTGCAGCAACCACGGGGATACGGTAATCCGAAGGCGAGCGAATTCACCGACTTCATCTGTCGCACGATCGAGCCCTTGTTGGGCAACCTTGCCAGCACCGGTAGCCTGGTCCTGAACCTGTCCAACGACATCTTCCTTCACCGATCGCCGGCGCGTTCCACGTATCTGGAGCGTCTCGTCATCGCCCTGGAAGATCGTCTTGGCCTGCACCTGATGGACCGCCTGGTGTGGGAGAACCGTAGCAAGGCACCGGGCCCCCTCCAGTGGGCGAGCCTCAGCCGGCAACAGCTCAACGTTGCTTGGGAGCCTTGCTACTGGTTCTCGCCTGATCCGCTTCGATGCAAAGCGAACAATCGGAGGGTCTTGGTTCCGCATTCCGATCGGCAAGCTAGGCTCATCGCGGCCGGGGGCGAGACGCGGCAGACCTCCTATGGCGACGGCGCTTACCGACTGCGCCCGGGTAGCTTCGCGGCGCCCACAGAGGGTGCCATACCGAAAAACGTGCTGCAGATCGGCCACAGCTGCAGACGCAGCCGTGAGCACCGGAAGGCGTTGATCGAATCCGGCCTACCGGCGCACAGCGCGCCCTTCCCCTTCGCCCTGGCAGACTTCCTCATACGGTGGCTGACCGAGGCGGACGACCTGGTGGTGGATCTGTTCGCCGGCCGCATGATGGTCGGGCGGGCGGCGGAAGAAGCCGGGCGACGCTGGATCTGCGTCGAGAACATCCTCGAGCACGTGATGGGCGCAGCGGCGCTCTTTCGCGGGTTCGACGGCCTGTGGATCAACCCTGCGCTCCAGCCTTCATCGCAGCTTTGAACGCCCGGCGATGGGTCGAACTCAGGCTTTTCGAAGACTGGCCCTGGCTACCCTGCTGCTGTCGATCAAACCGGAGCTCGGCAGCATGCACCTTCTTCAGCGAATCACCCAGGGCACTACGAGCGGGACGCTCCTCGCCGTCGGCTTTTGCAGCGCCATCAGCATCGCATTTTCCGCCGGCCCGCTGAGCCGATCGCTCTCCGGTGGCAACGCCGTCGACGGCTGCCCACTGGCAGCGGATCGGGCGGCGAGCTCCCAGCAGCTCGACGCCGCCAGCCTGGCAGCTTCGCACCCGAACTTGCTGAACGAGCGACCGGCCTCGCCGGACTGGCTCGATCACTCCTTGGCGGCTCTCTACTGCCACACCAAGTAGCTCAGCTCAGGCGTGCTCTGGCCGCCTATGACTTTCATCAATCCTAGCTCCCACCGCGCCCGCTATCCGCCGCCGAGGCTTCTGCTTGCGCTTAAGGTACTCGGCCCGGCACTGGGCAAACCACTCGCCGGCCAGGCGGGCGAGATGTCGATGCTGTGGCGCGGTAATCGAGCCGACATCGAGCAGGGCCAGGATGTATCCTTCCAGCTGCCCGTAGAGGCGAACCAGGTGGCCAAGGCCCATGACGGCCATCTGCTCGATCAGCGCGACCCAGCGCAGCCGCGCTTGGTGGGGAAGAAACTCAAGGTCTGCCATAACGCCTCCTTAAGGTCGTCGTACTACTGTAGACCTTCTCAATTCGGCCGCCATCCCGGTAGTAGGCGTCATCACCGCAAAAATAAGGGCCCGCCGGCATGACATTCTCTCCGGAGCAGCACATCCAGTTTCTGCTTGCCGTGATCGCCCAGGCGAAGCGGCTGCACGCCGAATCGTCCGACGGACACGATATGGATTGGCCTGATCTTGACGATCTGCAGCAGCAGGCGTGGGCGTGGAGCGCCTGTCAGAGCCTGGGCCACCCTCTTCAGCGGTGGCGCGCGGCGATAAGCGCCACACGGCAGCCCGGCCAGACGGTCAAGCAGCTGCTGTCGACCCTCCACGGCCCGGGTACCGCAGGACTCCAAGCTGTTCAGCGTGCAGGCTAGCCCGGGCGCTGGTGGAGCGCCTGGACGTTGCGACACAGGGTGGTCAGCTGACCGAACGACCACGGCTTAGGAAGGAACGAGGCCTTCGGTAGCTCCGGTGTCGCTGACACATCGCCGGACGATACGACGATCGAAGTTGCTGGCCAGCGCGCCATCACCTGCTTGGCCAGGGCCAACCCATCCATGGCTCCGGGCATTCGCACATCGGTGAACAAGAGATCCGGCGCTTGCGCCGCGGTCTGCAGGTGCCGCCAGGCATCGTCCGCCGTTGCGAAGGCAGTGACGTCGAGTCCTTCGGACTCGAAGATCTCGGTCAGCATCTCCACAAGAAGCGGCTCATCTTCAGCAATCACTACCAGGCACATCGAGGCCACCGCTAGAGGAAACGCATGCATCACCAGATGCGGACGGCGAGGCGTTCGTTCGGCTAATCCGATGAAGGGATAGCTAATCCACACGGCATCGCCAATAGTGCGGAGTAGAAGGCCTTATCGCTTATCGCGCGCTTAATTCACCAGCGGCGTGCGGCGCGCCTGCGGCTCCGGCTCAGCCCCCGGTGCAGCACCTGGCGCAGCACTCCGGCATAAGGCGTTGCCAGCCTCATCGGAGATGGCCACAAGCTGCGGGACCTTAGGGCCTGGCCGTACGCCCCACAGGCAGCCCTGGGCGTCCTGCAGCACAGCGCCGCGGCCGATCGGGTTGGCCACGGCCTCCAGGCGGTCGAGCAGGGGGAGTTCGTCCGGCGTTTCGGCCGCAACGGCTCCGGCCAGCGGCAAACTGGCAATCACGGCCAGCAGCAGCCCCTTAAGCAATCGTGCACCAGAACCAGTCATTCTGGGTCTCCCCCTTCATCTTCAACTGAACCAACATGGTCTTCGTCGGGGTCACCCAGGCCAGGGCATCCTCCCGCAAACGAAGCTTGGTGGCGCTCTGGCGCCAGTACATCTCATCGATGCCGAGGACGATCTTGGTCGCAACGGATGCGACGAAGTCCTCCGGAAAATGCGTTGGGCTTTGCGAGGCAGCCACGAGCATCAGGCCGAATTTGCGCGCCTCCTTGGCGATGCGGTTGATTGGGCTCTCGGGGTCGTCGTCGGCGTAGATGTGGGCCTCATCCAGGATCACGACGTCGACGATGTGGTCTTGCTCGCCGCGCTCGACAGCCGCCAGGAACAGCTCCTCCAGCCGAAAGAGCACGATCAGCTTGCGCTCCTCCATCGACAGGGCGTGGATGTTGTAGCGCCATACCGGATTGGTGGGGTCGAAGGGCGGAATCCCCGATTTGAAGATGCCGATCGCCTCGAGGTTCTGCAGCCGATCGACCACCGACTTCAGCACGTCGGTGCTGTCGTAGCGCATCAGGCTGTCGAGCTCCTTGCCGGTGGTGATCGCATCGATGTAGGCGGTATAGCTGTCGATGGCCTTGCGTTTGCTCTTATCGAGCTCCGACTTCTCCGCTTCTTCGTCGAACTGGCTTTGGCCTTTGCGCAGAGCCTGGATCACCTTCTTGCGGTGCCCCTGGGCGGCGCGGTTGGCGACCTCCAGGTAGGTGACGGCCTCGGCGCCGGAGCCCAGAAACGACTGCTGCAGGATGTTCTGCGCCATGCGCAGCGCGTCGCGGATACTAGGATGGGCCCGCCCCATGAGCTTCGGCGGCCAGCGGGTGATGGCGCCCTGGTACTCGATCTGCGGTACCCACCAGCTGTACAACGGCGCGCCCGACCAGCGCGCGCCCAGGGCCTTGGCCTCGTCCTTCTCGCCCTTGGGCACGTCGATGAACAAGCGATCGTCGTTGCCGTCAGTCATGACCACTGCGGCGCCTTCCTCCACAACCCAGGTACTTGGATCCTCCTGCCTGAAGCCGTACTGGGCGTAGACGTCGTTCAGCACATTGCGCAGGCAAGCCTCCTGCTTAGGCCCCATCTGGCGCATGCTGCGATTCATGGTGGCAAGAAAGGACTGCACGCGCTTTCGCACACCGCCGAAGTGCGGATCGGGGTTCACGCGAAGCGGATTGAGGCCGTAGTTGGTGCGCTCGGAAAAACGAACCTCCGACGCCCCGGGAATCGACAGATCGCCGTGCACGTCGAAGATGTGGATCCGCGGAATGTGCCTGCCACAGGACTGCAGCATGTGGCTGATCATCTTGCGCAAGGTGTAGGTCTTGCCGGAGCCGGACATCCCCACCAAGAGGGTGTGGCCGTTCACCAATTTCTCGCTATCCCACATGACCGGGACCTGACGATTCTTCTTTTGCTCAGCCGCGTCGATACCGAAGATGATCTGCATCAGGACGCCTTGTCACCGCGGTTTGGTCGGGCTTCTCCGCCAGCAACCGGCTGTGATGTCCGCATTAGATCCTGACGCGCAGCAGCGCGAAGAGCATTATCCTTCGCAGCGCTTTTTCTCTGGCCAGCGGCGAGCCCGAGGAGCACCAGGCTCACCGCGCCCACCGGTAGACCGTAGGTAAGACGCCCTGTCCAGCAAGAGGTAACGGCATCGACGAGAAAAATTGCTCCTAGCAGAGCGAGCGTTGCCGGGCTGGGCAAATGTCGCTTCCAGCCCAAGCTATCTCGGTGCGCCACTTCCAGAGCCGCCAGCGTCCGGACGCACTTAGGCGTGGTCTGCCGCAGATTCGACTTGTCCAGCGTCTCATTGATGAGTTCGAGTACCTGGTAGGCGTGACTGTCCGACTCGCCAGCGATTAGGCCTTTGACATGGGCGTAGCGTAGATGGCCAACGCGATAAAGACCTTCCGCTTTGGATCGAACTCGCTCCATGTGTGCCGCGAGAAAATCCACCTCTTCATCCAGCCGTAGCGAGCCCCTCGCCATGCGCTGGACTAGAGCCACAGCGTCAGGTATCCCAAGCTGAGTTAGCGAGCAGGCGAGTTCATCCAAATCAGCAACTTCGCTGATTGCAAGATAGCCGTCTGCATAGGGCGCAGTACTGAGCCGTAGTAGCCGGCGATGCATCTGCTTTGGGGATAGCTCGCTTTCAATCGGACACCACGGAAAGGGGTCGATACCTGCGCGCGATAGCGCGGCGAATACAGCATCTGTGTTCATGGACAGAGCTCCTTGGAGAAGCCCAGCATGGCGAAAGGGACTGCAGTTTCGAGCCGAGTTCACTCCCGCAGCGGGAGCGAACCCTGCTCATTCACCGCCCCTACGTACCGTTCCTGCCTTGACCCAGCAGCGCGATGGCGAAGCTCGGCACAGCCCGTCTGCAGATTCGCACATCCAGCGTCTGGCCAGACTCGCCGACCAATCCCAGGCGTACCCCGCCTTCAACCGCCGCAACCTTAGCCGCTGGCGCAGCTGTCTGATCGCTGCACGAAAGCGGTACCGGGTCAGCCGCATAGGTCATCTCTACGCGGGAGGCGATGTCAGGGTCTGAGCGCACGTCCAGGAGGTGAGCCTTGGTTTCGGGTGGCAGTGAGGTAAACAGCACCTCAGTCACCTCAAACCGCACACGCAGGATCCAGCGCTCATCCTGCGCGCGTCGGCGTATCGCGTTGAAGCGTCCGTGCAGTCCGGGCAATCCGACCATGTCACGCAGGGGGAGCCAAAGGCCGGTGCCCAGACTCAAGCGCGATGCTTCCGGAACCTGGCGTTCCTGATGCTCGCCATCAGGGGTGTCAGTGCCGAGCGCTCGCCCATCGCGGCCGTATCGCTCCGGCCAGAGCTCGCGGGGTGACACGCCGAGGCAGCGCGCGATGAGCGCCTGCAGGCCGACATGTGGTGAACGGCCGAGGCTATCGAAGATCTTCCGCGTCACACCGGCATGATGGGTAAGGTGCTCAAGGACGAACTGCCGCTGCTGCAGCCTTGCCTTGATCCAACGAAGCCGGCCTGGCTCAGTGCGAGGACATTCCTGCAAAGGCTGCGGGCGCGTCTCCCATTGGGCGACATGCATGCCGAAGCCCTCCATACCGGCCTGTGCCGCTGTGGCGCCGCTCAGCTGTTCGAGCAGTGCATCGAAGGCCTGCCGTGCGGCCTCCGACCACGGTACGCCATAACGCTCCGGGAAGAGCGCTTCCACGGTCACCTGAAGCGCTTCGGCGATAACCGCTTCTGCAGCAGGAAAGGTGCGCCGTGCGGCGGTCCGCAGGTTCGATAACTGATTGCTATCCGCGAGCTGCGTCAGATTGGTTCCGCGCTGAGTGAGCGCCCGCCGGATGGCTGGCCATCGTCTCTCCAATCGATTCGCTTCAAACCACTGGTTCGTCATATCTACTACCTCTGTTGGGGTAGATCGACGGTCCCACGAGTTTTCAAAATGCAAGTCCGCACTCCAGATACCGGGCTAGAGGGGTTAGAGCCTCGCTCGGTGCGCTTGTGACTTGCGTATTTCAAAAGGCTGACAGGGTAGGCATTTTCCTTAGCGAGTCGCCGACCATGCCGTCATCTTTCACCTGGAATATCGCGTTCCATTCCGGCTTCACCGCCGACAGCGACCTGCAAGCCGCACTCGACGTCGGGATAGCAATTGGGGTCGTCGCCGATCGAGTGACGCTCAGGCAGCAGCTACGGGCCCTGCCTGATCACCTGGACAGGGGTGGGAAGGTCTTCGTCGACTCAGGCGCGTTCACGGCTTTCCGCCGGCAGCTGGCCATGGATTGGCCCAGGGTTCTCACGCTCTATCGCGCCTTGTGCACCACGACCCTGCGGCCGGAGAACCTGAGCATCGTTGCCCCAGACGTAGTGGGCGATCAGCAGGCGACCTTGCTCCTTTGGCACCGCTACGCTCGGGACATACGGAGCTGGATAGACGCCGGCGCCAGGGTGATCATTCCCCTGCAGGCTGGATCGCTATCAGCCGGCGAGCTGCTGCAGGAGGTGATCGGCCTTCTGGGTACCAAGGCGTTCTGCGCCGGTATCCCTTCCAACCTCGCCGCAATGACCGCCGCCGACTGTCGTACGCTTGAGCACAACGACTTCCACATCCTGGGACGGGTGGTGATGACCGACGAGCTACGAGACAAGGTCGAGGCCCTGCTGACCTGCAACGCTGGGGCCACGATCAGCTCTGACGCCAATTGGCTGAGATCTCGCACCAGGCAGATCGCCGGCGCAGTGGAGATGCTGCGTGGCACCCCTCACTTGCTGCAGACCCGCCGCACCCGTGCGGTGAAGGCGCTGCTGATGCAAGATGCGTTTAGAAGCGTCGATCAGTTGGCGCCGCGGTAGAAGGCGGGCGCCGCACCTGAGCGGATAGGCCTACGCGTCGCTGGGCCTCAGCCGCATGAATGCGCCAGTCAACGCGCTGCCAACCGGCGCCCTGCTTGCGACCGCACCGTGTCGTAAGCGACCAGACCGTAGGCCAGTGCCACCCCGCCCGGTGCCACATACATCACCACCTGAGCCATCAACTGCGCCATAGCCTCTAGCTGCTGTTGCATCCGCTCGACCATATCGCCGGTGGCGTGCACATCCATCATGCCCACGAACCCGACGCTCATGACGAGCCCGATTGCGATGACGAATGCCAGCATCCAAGCGGCGTGCTTACGGACGGTATCGAAGCCGACCAGCAAGCCTACACACAGTCCCATGCAGATCGTGTAGTACCAGAACGTCCAGGCGCTGAAGCCAAGCTCCTCCCCGCCCTTGCCGATCAGCACGCTGAAAAACGCAATACCGGCCCCCAGGAAGGAGCCAGCTACCAAACTCCAAAACAAACGGCTAATCGCTTTCATCTCATTCTCCCGTGCAGACATCCTCAGCGGGCCATGCGGTGTCGCTGGGTGCCTACGAATGCGCTGTGCCCACCATGAGCCAGTCGCTGAGCTCGCGCTTGCTGCTGGCGCGTAACCCTTCCCTAGATCTTCCAGGCTTCGCGCATGTGGCTGTGAGCTCATTCGCACCCCAAAAGGGGGTGAACTCGCGCGACGCGCTTTCCACACATCATGAGTGGTGGAACAGGCGTCGCCGCCCATCAGAGGGATCGAGTTCGAGATTGCGTCCCGGTAGGACCTGGCAACCTGCATATTGCCGCCGACTTCGGCGCCGACGTCCGCCTTCTACCCTAATGTCGAGGTCACATGACAGCTCCAGAACCACTATGCCTATTCCTCTCCCGAGCCGATGCAGAACGGTTCCGGCCGGCGGCCGGCGGCCACCTGGTGTCTATCTCCGATGGGCCCGAAGACCTGGCGGTGATCGACGAAACCGAATGGGAGAGCGTCAGCTACCACCACTTCATCGACGCAGGCTTCGATGAGGAGACCATCGCGCTGTACGGCAGCAATTTCGAACGCACCTTTCGGGACTACCTGCTGATGCCCAAGGCTGACGCGCTGCGGGACCGCCTAAATACTCTGGCGCAGCAGCGCGCATTCGTCGTGATCAACTGCCAAGCAGGCAGATCGCGAAGCGCAGCAGCTGCTGCCTATCTCCGGGATCGACACAGCTACCGTCTCGAAAAGCCGACGCCTGATGCGAACATGTGCGTGGTCCGCATGCTCTCCCGCGACGCCTCGTTGATGGCCGCGTATCGCGAGGCCACGAGGCAAACAGAGCCTGCGCAGGCGCCTGGCGGCTTCCTGTCGATTATCAAGTCCATGCTCTCCAGGCTATAGGAGACTCCGCTCAGCAGGTGGCCAAGAGACGCCGGTATCAGCAAGGCGCCTGGCCACCATTAATCTTCAACGGCCCCGCGGCCACCTTTGTAAAGCTGCTCTCGGAAAACACGGTCTAGCAGCGCGCGATTCCGCACCGCCGCGGCCAGGTAGCGGGGCGAGATCTTGTCTCTCACCAGGCGATAGCCTTCGGTGGCCTCCCTGTGCAGCCAGACGTACGCGCCGATCTGGAATGCCAGAACTACCGAAGGCAGGATCGCCATCCACCAGCGCCAGCCGCCGGCGACGCTGACCACCACGCTTAGAGACATCAGGACCAGCCCCCATGCCAGCAGGCCTTGGCGGCCGGCGAAGAAAGGCCGCGCCGATAGATAGGCGTGGATAGCGCCGACGCCCAGCGCTTCGCGCCGATCCAGAGTCTGCAGCTGTTGCAGCACTCGCTCGAGGTCCTGTTCGGCTGGTTCGTTCTTGAAATCGGGAAGCATCCCATAACTCTCGTTGGGGGAGTTGTAGTTCGCGAAGACAACGCGCATCGCTCTGAGCGTTATCAGATAGCGTCAGCGAGGCCACTCAGATACGGACACTCGTTGCCAAACCTGCGTCGCCGCAGGGCATTCGGCAAGGCAAGGCGTGGGTGAACTGGAGACCTGGATTGTACCCGTCCGCTGCGTCGCGGGGATCACCGGACAGTTGGGCCAGGACCCGGTCTGCAGGCATCGAAGGTACCGCGTACAGATGGAATGTGGGGTTCACGCCCCCAGGCGGGGCGAACTCGGCCTTGCATTTCCACGGGAGGCGGCAAGCTAGGCTCTGGCAGCGCCATGCTGCAAATTGCCACCGCCAAGGAGCGATGCATGCCCTCACCGAACTGGACTCCCTCAACGCTCTACGACGCACTGGCGTCTGGCGTTTCTGTCAGCAGCTTCGCCTTCGACGTCACCCTCCTGGACCAGCAAGACGCGATTCGCGTCGTACTGCCGGCGATGGGCGACCTCAAGATCTACATCGCTGTCGTCAACGACGTAGTCGTGGTCGACTCAGCCCTCGTGCCTGCTGAGGCGGTCAGCGACGCCCAGGCCTTCAATGCTGCGGTCCTTTCATCCCGCAGCCTATTCCCGCTTTCCGCTATCGGCCTCGAGACCGACGCTGACGGCACTGGCCATTACGTCATGTATGGCTCGCTGCATGCCGGCTCCGACCTGGCCACCGTACTGACCGAGATCTTCACGCTGGCAACCAACGTGCAAACCGCGGCCGCGACCTTCCAATCGTTCTTCAAGCAGCAGGATTCCCTATGACCAGCCCCTCCATCCTCTCCAAACTCGTCACCCTGTTCCGCGGTAAGGTCACCGAGGCCGGTACCGCGGTGATCGACGCCAACGCGACCACCATCATCGACCAGGAAATCCGCGATGCTCGGGCAGCGATCGATCAAGGCAAGCGCGAGCTGGCCATCCTCATGGGCCAGCAGACCCTCGTGGAGCGCGAAATCGAGCAGCTGGAAGCGTCTATTCAGCAGGACGAGAAAGCGGCCCGCGCCGCCCTGGAAAAAGGCGCGCAGGACCTGGCAGAAGAGGTAGCAGGCCGGATCGCACGCACCGAGACCGCCCTCGAAGGGAAGTGCAGCATGGCTGCGGACTATGCGCGCAATATCGCCTCCATCAAAGGCAGCCTCGATACCTCGGCCGGCACCATCCAGCAGCTGGAGCAGCGTATCCAGGTTGCGAAGGCCCACCAGGTCACCCACAGCGCCCGGACGAACGCCTCTCTGGCCAGCGGACAGGCGAATGGCCGGATGAAGACCGCGGTTGACTCGCTCGCACGCATGGAGCAGCGCCTGCAGCAGCAAACGGCGACTCAGGACGCTGCTGAGCAGCTGGCCAAGGAGGCGTCGGGTGCTGATCTCGACGAGCGCCTGAAGAATGCCGGCATCACACCCGGCAAGCAGAGTGCAGCCGCCGTGCTGGAACGACTGAAGCGGCCGTCCGCCTGACACCAGCGGGCCCGACACGGGATCAGGTATCCGGGCAGATGTTTCTGCCTCGGCTACCTGACGCTCTAGATCCCTCCATGTTCAGCATGGCCCCATTCTAAAGAGTGGAACCACTGGCGAAACTTTTTAAAACGCGAATGTGAATGGCTCGATTCCAACTATTTCGCTTCAAAACGATAGGTTTGACGTATGAATGCTGACCATACTGAAGAACTTGCACAAGCTCGTCGTGAGAAGCTGAAAGCTCTTGCGCGGACGAGCCTTTGGTTTATTCCTTTTACCCTAGGAACAATGATCGCAGCTCTGTATGAGATGAATAATACAGAAGGTACTATGCTCTCATTAATGACTCTTAACGTGGAAGTTTGTTCTTGGGCGGCACCGGGTTTCGCTATGTTCGCTGTGCTTTTTCGGTTGCTTCTTGCTAATATGCAAAAGCCCTGAAACACCTTTGACGAAGATCATGCGTGCCAAGCCAGACTTCGTTGGTCCAACGCTGGACCCGTCTAGCAAGCCATTTAGCTGAAAATGGTCAAGCTTTAAAATTACTTTTTATCTTAGGACTCCTCTATATTTCTGCTGCTCTCTTGATGCTACTTGCCTACGTCGTCTTGGTGTTCACTATCATTCCACTGCACGATGTCCAGTCAATCGAGCAATTTTTCAACATCCTTATTACATACGTCTGGGGTGCGGCCTGCATCGTCGCGGTCATCGCCATAGTGGGCATCTATCTTTTTGTATGGATCGAAAATCGCAATGACGCGAAGGAAGAAGAGGAGAAATCCAAGCTCGCAGGTAGGGAGTGATGCCGAGATGATCCTAAGGGTGCTCATCGTTCTTATCTGCACGATAGCGGTCCCGACTATCGTAGTGCTGCACGACATTCAATCTGCAGAGCAGTTTGTCCGGATTTTCAGCATATACATGCTGGCAGCGATACTGGTTCCAGCAGTGCTTTACGGTATTGCTCGCTGTGCACTCGCCTGGCTAGACAGATAGACCAACCCCCGCGACGACCACGCCAGTCTGCGCTATCTCATGCCTGGTCACGCTTGGTGGGGTGATGCCCTGGCGCTCGTCACCCGGTTCACGCCCTGTCCCGGGGCGAACTCGCCACCCCTTCGGAGCTTGCATATTTACCTTTGCCGGTAGCGTGATCCTGCCGGCGACGCGTAACGGACCTTGCCGGCGGCCATCAGCCATTCCCACCGTCACGAGGATCCTCAATGTCACTCTTGCAACGTATCCGCAGCGCACTGGGTTTCAGTGCCATGCCTACCGGCCAACTCGTCGTAGGCTATCCCCTGGATTTGCGCGAGGGTCTTCCCCTCACCATCGACCCCCAGCTAGCCAGCGCCATGACTGGCCTGACGCTGGTCACCTTCCCCGGTGCGCAGCCCATTGAGAACATCGGCGTCATTGACCTCGGTGCTGGCGCGCAGCTCTACCGGGTCTACCTTGCCGATGAGGACTACTGGCTCCAGGTGCACACAGAGCACGGGCAGGTCGAGTCGATCGTCCTGTTCAATTACCTCAGTTGGTTGCCCATGGAATCGCAAGACCACCTCCTGCAGACCGCCGGCCCGGCTAGCCCCATCGGCCGCCCCACCTACCTGCTCGACGGCGTCACCTTCAGTCGCGACTGGGGTACCGCCGGCAATCAAGCAGAGCTCCAGAGCTTTACCGAGCGCTTTCCTCCAGCAAACCACGAACGGGACCAGGTGCAGCACCGGGCCATGCTCTACAGCCGTGACCTCGGCATTCCTGGCCGGCGAGAATTTCTGCTGTTCTCAGTCGAGGAAAACGCCCTGGGCGAGGTTTCCGTTTCAACCTCGCGCGGCCTGACGCTCTTCGCTCACGACCTCATCTGAATCAAGGATTGACCCATGCTCGACGCTCTGCAACTCACCCTGACCCTGTCCCTGAATCCGACCGCCCTGCTGGGGTTCGTCCTGTACGTGGCCACCGCCTGTGTCCTGCTGGCCCTGTTCCAATTCGCCTACACCAAGGTGACCCCGCACAACGAATGGGCGCTGATCCGGGCAAACAACACCGCAGCGGCCATCGCCCTGGGCGGCGCCATCATCGGATTCGCCTTGCCGGCCAGCAACGTCATCGCCTATTCCGTGAACCTCCTGGACTTCGTCGTCTGGGCGGTCCTGGGCGCCTTCATCCAGTTGGGCGCGTTCTTCGCGACCTCACTCGTGCTGCGGCCGCTGCGTACCCGAATCGAGAGCGGCGAAATCGCGGCCGGCGTCTACGTCGCGGCGGTGGCCATTGCCGTGGGCCTGATCAACGCCGCCTGCATGACGCCCAGCGCCTAAGGAAGAACGCCATGAAACGCAGTTCACGTGTCCAACTGTCCTTGCTCGCCGTAGCCGTCGTATCGGTCAGCGGCTGCGATGCCCCGGAGAAAGGCCAGGTCCTCAACAAGGTGGCGTCCTTCGACTCCGTGAAGCAGTGCGTCGACGCACGCATTCCGGATAA
Organism: Pseudomonas sp. PS02302; assembly: GCF_029959585.1. Classification (NCBI taxonomy): domain Bacteria; kingdom Pseudomonadati; phylum Pseudomonadota; class Gammaproteobacteria; order Pseudomonadales; family Pseudomonadaceae; genus Pseudomonas; species Pseudomonas sp. PS02302. The sequence goes on along the minus strand of NZ_JASCON010000016.1, from coordinate 52,515 downwards.
CATCTGCGCCGAGTCCTACATGGACGCGCTGGCCGAGCACAAACGGCGCGCGCCCACCTATGACACCCAGGCGCAGTGCGAGGAAGACTTCGTCGCCGGCTACTGCGAAACGGCTGATGCCGGCAAGTTCGCGCCGAAATTTGGCGGCTTCGAGATCGCCGCCAGCGGGCGTGCTACCGAATCGCAGATCGCCGCGGCGCAAGCGGCGGCAAACAGCAGCCATGCGGGCGGCTCGAACGACGGCCTGCTCACCGGTCTGCTGATCGGCAGCATGCTCAACAACGGCGGGACCAGCCGCTTCAGCGAGCCGGTCTACCGCTACCGGGATGATCGCGGTGGCTTCGCCTCCTCCAGCCTCAATCGACGCATCGAGACGGGATCGCATTTCAGCAATTCGACCCAGGCTCGCACGAGCAATGCCTACACCGCGCCAGCGCCCCGGGTGAGCAGCGGCTACACGAGTCCGCCGTCTACCAGTCGCTATTCCAGCTCCCCCAGCACCAGCTCTACCAGCTCGATCGGCAGTAGTCGGTCCTCCATAAACACCTCCGCCGCTACCTCGCGTGGTGGCTTTGGCGGCAGCGCCGTTGCGAGAGCAAGCGGCTTCAGCGGCGGCAGCTTCGGCGGCTAGGGAGAACACCATGCAACGCATTGCTCATCAAGAACGACCAGACTGGCAGGCCCGGGCCGAGCGCAACGGTTTCAAGTTTCACACCATAGAGGGGGAGCGCTACTGGGACGAGCGTCACTACTACGCCTTCACCCTCGACCAGGTCGAGAAGGACCTCGAGGCGCCCACCGAAGAGCTGCACCACATGTGCCTTGACCTGGTAGGCCGTGTTGTACGCGATGAGCAGTTGCTGAAGCGCCTGGGCATCCCAGAGGCGTTCTTCGACCCGATCGCAGAATCATGGCGAGAGGGGCATCCGCACCTCTATGGCCGCTTCGACCTGGTCTACGACGGCAAGCGCCCGGCCAAGATGATCGAAGCCAACTACGACACCCCCACGTCGATCTACGAAGCGGCAGCGTTCCAATGGGACTGGCTTGAGGATGGCATGGCGCGCGGCCTGCTCCCCCAAGGAAGCGACCAGTTCAACAGCATCGAGGAAAGACTGGGCCAGGCGTTCCAGGCGCTGCGCCTGAAGCACCCCTTTTACTTCGCCTCCATCGACGGCTCCGAAGAAGACAAAGGCACCTGCGATTACCTGCGCGCTGTTGCCGAGAAGGCCGGCCTGCAGACCGAACACATCTACCTGCAGGAGATTGGCCTGCAGGAAGGTCGCTTCGTCGACCTGCAGGACCGGTGGATCCCCCACCTCTTCAAACTGCACCCCTGGGAGTTCATCTTCGAGGAAGACTTCGGCGCGGCGGTGGCCAAGTCGGACACCCAGTTCATCGAGCCCATGTGGAAGGCCATCATCTCCAACAAGGGCATGCTGCCGCTGCTTTGGGAGATGCACCGCGGGCACCCGAATCTGCTGGAATGCCACGTCGACACGACGCGCTCCGCCCCGGTACCGCCGGGCTGGGTGCGCAAGCCGTTCTTCTCGCGTGAGGGCTCGAACATCGAGCTGCACACCGCCAACGGCGAACGCGAGGTCGTGGATGGCCCGTACGGCGATTCGCCTCAGATCCTGCAGCGCTGTGCGTCGCTGCCACGCTTTGGCCAGGACTACACCCTGATCGGCAGCTGGGTGATCGGCGATTGCGCGGCTGGGATCGGTATTCGAGAGGACAGCACCTTAGTGACCAAGGATAGCTCGCGCTTCGTGCCACACCTTATCAAAGCCTGATCGGGTTAATCAAATAGATAGGACGCCTACTTGGATATCTGTTTTAAACTCATTGAAAAAGCCACGCTCTCAGAATGGCTATCATTTCTGGTAATAATACTTGGTGTCACGCTATCAGTCTTTTGGGGTTTTGTAATTGCATCAAACTTGAAGTCTTTCGACCCACCGCTGATATGCCGTAGCCGCATTTTCAGGCTGCTCATGTCTCTGCACGGTAAGTACCTGGGCATTCCTATAAGCGTCACGTTACTGATGGCAGGGTGGGTGCTCCTGGTAGATAATTTTCGCTTTCTAATTGTCTGTCAAAATCCCACGCAGCCAATGGACGTACTGGGTCTCTTTACTTGCTTTTTCGTTCCGCTCGTCTTATGGTTTTTTTTTGCTCGTGGTCAGGGATTGCCGTTCCGCCTAAACGAGTCTCTGAGAATGTCGTGGGATCGGAAAAATCAGCTACAACTGCATTTGAGCGGGCCTGTACCCCGAGCGATTTCAAAGAAATATATTCTGAAAACGGCACTTGAGCTCCACAGCCATCTCACCCAACTCAGAAGGCACAATATCTACAATACGACAGTATTAGAGAGTTGGCTTTTCTTGAGAAAAGCAATCACGGTCAGCCCCCGTTTGATTCAACTTCGCCAAAAGCTTTATTTCGCGGATCTTCACATTGCTCACTCCAGAGCAGAACATGTGCAAAATAAGCCAAAACGACTGGCGTTGCTATTCGTATTAAAGCTTCGGATCGTTGGTCGTCTTATCCTGTCGAGCCAAGAGATATATCAGCTGATGAGCCAGATATGTGTTGAGGACCTTATGCTCGACGGAGCAGACCATCATCGCAGGCCTCAGGGGGATGCCGAGATTTTTGTGCAATCTTTGTCACTGCTTGATAGCAGCTATAGATTTGAAGAACGGCCTATAAAAAATTAAATCTGGTCACAGTATTCATGTTGATCATCCACTACCCACACATCGTAAAATATTTCGTACCCTTCTCTACGGGTATCGAAATCAAATAAAAAAGCCCGGCAATGCCGGGCTTTTTTATTAATCAACCACTAGCCGTGCAAGCTCGGACAAGGCCATGAAGCCCCAGCCCGATCTCGTCGGCAGGCACATCGAGCCTGGCCAGCTCGAACCCGAACTGGCAGACCCGTGCGTAGCTGCTAACGCTGGGCACGGCAGGGGTTCGCAATTCCCGGCCGGAGCCGAGCATCACGATGTCCTCCGCCGGCGCCGGAGCGCCATGCGCCTTCAGCGCGTGCATCTGCTCATCAAGCGACCAGCCGAACAGCTGACCGTAGTGCTCAACGACCTCCCTGATCTGCCAGACCTCGTCCGGCCGAACAGGGAAGGCGCTCCAGTCGATCCAGCCTTGCAGCCGGAACACGATCTCCTTGGGGTTGCCCCAGGCGACCGTGCATTGCACCCGGCGTAAGGCAAAGGTACCTACGGCTGCCTGATGTACCTGGTCGCGAAGGTTGTGCTCGTCGAAGTCATGAACGTCGGCGATGCCCATCCCGACATAGGCGGTCAGCGTCGAGCCCTCGATAGGCCAGATGTTGCCGTTGGCGAAGCGTGCGTAGTGCATGGGTGTTCTCCTGGATCTCCAGCTGCGTCCCATAGCGGGGCGCAGCCGTCACGTCCGTGTGATGGTCAGAGGATGATGCGACGCGCGCTTGCCGGTACCGGGCGGGCGGCAGGTGCGTTCAGTTCGATCCAGTTGCACTGGTAGGTGCCGGCTATTGCCTGGCAGACCGGCACGATCCGCTTTGCCTGGACCAGGGATCCGGGGCCGGCAGGCGTTACAGGTGCGCTGGTGCAGCCGAGCAGCGTGCAGGACGCCAACACGAAGGTGAGGAGGAACAGGAGAAAGCGAGATTTTTTCATGAAAGGTCTCATCGATGGACGGACCTTTCCCCATACGGGGATTGGCCCGTATGGGTGGGAGAGTGCTGCAGAGCAGCTGAGGGTGGCCGAATGGCCGTCTGGACCGCAACGCATGTTGCAGATCAAGAACCTCGATTCTACGACGCGCCAAACGCTCGGTCCAGAGGCGTTCCAGGGCCACAGCCAAAACGCCTGATCAGTCCAGAAAGAGCTTGCGGCCTGACTGGGATTGCTCGCTGACCACCTTCGCTGCGGACGGCGGCTGCGCCGCGGTAGGTAGCTCGGGCGGCTCGGTCAAGGCGGAGCGCCTTGACCGAGTCTGCACCGCCGCCAGATTGGTCAGCGAGGGCGGTCCGCTCTCCACCTGAGGTGCTGCAGACCGCGCGCGCGCAGTCGCGGCGTAGGCCTCAATCAGGTCATTCTGCGAGCCACGTCGTATGGCGGTACGCCGGCTCTCCCACCAGGCAAGGCCTATAAAAAATGCTGCTAGCAGCACGGCGAGACATAAGGCTACCGCAAGAAGAAGCATCGCCTGTGATCGCCCGGCTACATCGGCTTCGGTAGGCACCGCCACGGCGATGTCCTCCAGCGAATCCTGCATGTGCAGATCTGTGGAAGATGGATAGGTGACGGATAAGAGCAAACCCGGGTTAGCCCTGCGCGAGCGGGTCATCTCATTGAGGGTTCCATTGCCCCCGGAAAGCCGCTGCACAGTTTCATCCAAGGTGAAGGTCTTGCCGGTGACCGTTCCGCCGAGGAAGTGATTGAGACCATCAGGATCCAGGACGCGGCACACCAGCCCGCTGGCGCGCTCGATGTACCGCCCTGGGCAGATTTGAACCTCATCTGATCCGTCAGACTTCGTCACTACCCGGTATTGATCGTCGGCGATGAAATACGCCCTACTGGCCCCAACGCTCGGCTGACTACGTGGTTCCAGATCTGGAAGTGCGGCAAGCACAGACGACGTAGTGAAGCCGAGCAGAGCGAAACAGAAAACGTGCAGTCGGGTCACCACTATGCTCCAGCCCCGTGATCAATTTGGGGCAGGTGCTTGCCCTGGGCCCAGATCAGATGCTTCTCGAAGGCGATCGCCTCGTGCCGCTCAATGAATGGGCCGTACCGCTTCTCGTCGACCAGAACGAGCCAGGCGCACCGCCAGGTCCTGGTCCAGGCGGCAAGCTTCGTCGACTCTCCTGCGACGCTGCGAATGGCGCCGAAGAACAGCCGTTTCAGGGCGCCGGCCGGTACCACGTGAGAAACCCGCTTGCGCTCAAATGACTCGAGCTGCAGGCCAGCAAAGCTCACTTCGTCCTGGAAGCCGGTCACCGTCCCTGCGGAAATCACGATGCGGCTGGGCGCTGCGGCCCGGCCGCCGGCAGATTGCCGATGCACGGAGCTGGTCATGCTTGCGGTCCTTCGTCGAGGAACAGGCGGCGCCCTGCGTGGCCGGTATCCATACCTATCCCTGCGGCCGCGCGCTGTTCGCTACCGACGCGCTGATTCTCCGGCACGACAGTAGGCTGGCGGAGGAGCAGTGGCGCAACTGGCTGAGGTGAGGCCGGCACAGCAGTAACAGGCTGGGGTTCTTCTGCGATAGGCGTTGCGGCCCCACCAGGCCCAGGTGTCCACCAGTGATCAACAAGCGACAAGAATAGGGATCCGAGCATCACCACTACGGCGACTACCTCGAAGAACACCATCAGCGCTGGAGAGAGATCGGTTGCTAAGGCCAGTCCGACGGCGAAACAAGCACCGGTCACTGGAACATATATCCATCCAGAGTCGTAGTAGTGTTCGAGGCACCACACCCAGGCTGACATGCAGAAGATGCCGAACGATCCGAAGACCCACGGTCGTACATGCTGATCGATGACCGATGCAGATGGCCAGCCAAGCCAGTAGAGCGCGAGACATGCTGCAACCGGCGGCAGGGTAGCGATCCCAATGAGGGTGCAGTGGTGTCTTTTCTTCATGAGTAGACCATGCGGTAGGTAGTCGGCGAGGTCAGTAGATGACCTTCTGGGTAATTACGGCCTGCAGCTCGAATGCATGCTCCGGCTTCAGCTCGACTTCGGTGACTTCAGTCCCTTCCAGCCGCAGCCGATGCTCTAGGTCCTCGCACGTCTTGCCCTCGAAGCCCTGGAGGTCGGCGGTCACCTTTGCCGCTTTGATCGTCACCATTACGCGCTTCACCATACTGCCTCCTCAGCAATCACTTCCAAATGGCCGTTCTCCCGCCGGATCTCCACCTGGTAATTCTCGGCACGCAGGGCCGCGGCGTAGTGCTGCGCAAGGTACATATCGGCCAGCTCTGCGCTAACCCGGCGCGTCCACTCTCCCACGTCACCGTAGTGCTCCTGGTAGGGCATGTAGCGGCCGTCCTCGAGGTTGAAGCCCAGACGGAACTGAGGCCTTTCCGGGTGTTGAAGCACCAGGTCGTAACGCTCCGTGGTGTAGCCGACCATGACCCGGTACAGCCTTTCGTTGGTCAGCACGATGCCCAGCTCAGCCAGAGCTGTTTTGAAGACCACCGCGTCGCTGTAGGCGACCGTAACCTGCCCTTTCACGATATGGCTCATGTCTGATAAATCCTCTTAACCCAGTTCCAGTGCCCGTCCGCCGTACGGCTCGACGATCGGGTCGAGCGTGTTGGCGCGGGTGAATCCGTCCTCGCCCAGGCGGCGAATGGCATCGATGTCGGCCTTGCGGGTCTCGCTCGAAGGGCTGATGTCCTCCAACGCCTGCAGCAGCAGGGTCTGGCCTACCGGAGCGTCGTGCTCGGCCGCCAGATAACGCGCATCGGTAACGGCTTGCTCGATCTCGGCGCCGGTGTACCCGTCGCTCGTACGCACCAGCACGGCAAGATCAAGATCCTCCGCCTCGCACTGGGCGATCCGTAGATGGATGTTCAGGATGGCCTCACGCTCATCCGCGCTCGGCAGGTCGATGAAAAAGCAGCGATCCCATCGGCCGGCACGCATCAGTTCCGGCGGCAACGCCGCGACCCGGTTAGCCGAAGCTACGATGAAGACCTGCTCACGGCGCTCCTGCAGCCAGTACAGGAAGCTGCCAAGCAGCCGGCGCGAGATCTCGTTATCGGCCTCGCCACTGGCGAAGGCCTTGTCGATCTCGTCGATCAGCACGGTGACGGGCGCAATCTGCTCGATCGTCTGCAGGGCCTGACGGAACCGCTGCTCGGTCTCACCCTGGTACTTGGAGTAGAAGCGATTCATGTCGAGGCGCACGAGCGTGGTACCAAAGACGCCGGCGGCGGCCTTGGCCATGAGGGTCTTGCCACCGCCCGGCACGCCGGCCAGCAGCACGCCTTTGAGCGGTAGGTTCTTCTCCCAGCCCACCTTGCGGCCGCGCAGGAAGCGCTTGAGCGGCTCCAGGCCGCCGACGGTATCGATCTCTACCGGCTCCAGCACATCCAGGCCAACCTCGCGCAGGATGTGGTGCTTCTCACGGCGGATCTCCGACAGGTACTCCTTCCCGTTGCGGCGGCTGTTGGCTGCCAGGATGAAGACGTTGCGCATCTGGGTGTGGCTCAGCCCCATCGCGTGGTTCGCGACCACGCCGCGTTCCTCTTCCGTGAAGATCGACGCTTCCGCACCGCTCCCCGTGGCGCGGCCACCATTGAGCGACCGCTGCACGTCTTGCTCCGCGGTCTCGATAACGGCGATGACTTCGGACCTTGTCATGGGCGGCAGGTCGATGTGGTAGACGAACTCCTCCGATAGCCCTTCTCGCCCGGCGATGACGTAGCTGACGCCGTATTTCTCGAGGGCACCGAGGCTACCCTTTAGGGCAGGCAGATTTTCGCTGGAGCTGCGCTGCCGGTCCTGAAAATACGGATCGAAGATCACCACGCCCCGCTTGGCATCCGGTCCTTCCGCGATCTGCTTGATCTGGCCTGGATCGGGTACCAGCTTGAACGGCATCTCGTGGTAATGCCGGCCCAGGTCGGCGGCGACTCTCTTGACCGCGGCGCGCGCGCGGGCGACTTCGAATGTCTTGAGGGCCACGACTGGGAAGGCGCAGCGGAAAGCCGCGGTAATGCGTTCGAGGACTTCGTTCTCTTGAGACACGGCCCAAGCTCCTATGCACAGTGGCGATGGAGTTAGGTTGTCATTACGGCGTAGAGAATAAGGCGCAGTTTGCGCCCTCAGCGGGGGTGAACCGGCAGGATCTGGCTCGATGCGGCCAGAGCAGATCCGGCCCTTACCAGGCCGCGGGAGCAGTAATCGTCGAACCAGCCCCCCTAATCAATCACCTATCCACAGGCGGGCAAGTAGGCGGCAAAATCAACATCTGGTGACCTTATCCCCAAAGGCCACCATATATTGTGTCTGTTCGGTTGCTGAGGGGCGGTGACGCCTACCTCTGTCAAGACTGTCTTGCCTAACGAGGAGGGCTTATCCTGTCGCCCGAATTATTGGGATAGAGCAGATCCACGACCTGGATCAAAATCCCCACTTATTGTGGTGTAGCTACCAAAAAACACTAAATGTAGTATCTGGAGACAATGGCCAGCTCATAAGAGGTGGCTTGGCAAGGATGCCGGAGATGAGGGTGACCTAGGTCATCCTGGAGAGAAGATACGGGTGGACTGCGACTAGCTTCCTAGGGCGCACCGCAGCCACCCGTGGCTCCGAAACGACACCGGTGAGCAGCATTTCGGAAGGCCGTATTTAACGCCCGACGTGATTCACACGTCAAAGGGTTTTGATGACGGTCGAGGCGCCGCTCACCCTCAAACTTGCTCTATTTGAGGGTCCATCTTCATGACCAACGTACCACTCCGCCGCTGTCGTATTCGGCGCATTCCTCGCGTCAAAACCGTGTTCGTTCACCGCTATCGGCGCTTCCGCTTCGGGCGCTGGGAGGACGTCTGCCAGCACTACCGCTGTCTGCCGCAACCACAGCTTGTCTTCGACTTCGGGGAGGACTGAGCATGGCCAAGCACATTCGCGGCAACGGTGACGGCAAGAACCGCGAGAACCAGTCCTACACCATCCCAGGCCGGGGCACTGTCCCGCGGCCTCAGCTGGTGCGGGAAGTCGAAGCGGGCAAGCACCCGCATTTCGGGATCGTGACCCGCAACGGAACGCCTTATGTCCGGGCGAACCCGGACGGGCGGAAAGGCAACAACGTCGACCAGGACTAGGTTCACCCAGGCCACGGATGGCCTACCACCTCCTCCGCGCAGGAGCACCTGGCGTGCGCATGATCGCTGCAAGCCAAGCTAAAGCTCACTATTCACACTGGCGCGGCCTGGGCGCTTTCAGGCACGCCACCCAACGCGGTCTGCATGAGCGCAGGTGCTACCTCCGACGCTTCGCCTGCGAGCCGCGGCTTGATCCGATCGGTGACGTCACGCGCTAGCGTGCTGATGACCGACCAATCGACCTGCAGCCAGTATCCGACGACGGAGCCGGTCATCGTGCGATCCAGCGGCGAAAGCCTGCCTTTCAACAGCAGCTCCATGTCGACCTTGAGCGCGTCAACGTGGAAGCCGGCCTTCTCCGACGTGATCCAGAAGCCTGGATCCTGAATGCGGAACATCAGGTCGAGGGTGAGGCGCGCCAGCTCGAGCAGAGGCTCTTGCGTGGCAGCAGCGTGGCTGCGGAAGCCCGCAATCTGAAGCTGCCGTGAGCGCCGAATGCGGTCCGCCCACGCCTGCTGCTTGGCAGAGCCACCCCATAGGTCAGGAAGTCCCGATTCGGCGACAGCCTGCGCCGCAGGCGCACACGCCCAGGCCGATCGCAGTTGCTTGGAGCAGTCGCTGCACAGCGAATAGCGCGCGTAGCGCTCTTCATCCTGGCGCGCCTTGCTGGATTGGTAGTGGAAGGATGCGTTGTCGGTGTGGCCGCACACGCGGCGCGTGGCAGCAGAGAAGTGGGTGGTGGTCATGGCTTGCTCCTTAAGAAAGCTCAAGCATCCCCTCACTTCTGAAAACGCAAGCGCTGCGCCGGCGGTCCCCTCTATCCACGCCCTGCACTGGCTCGAATCGACCCCAAAGTAGGCTTTTGACGGCACCACAATGGGCTATCGGCAATGCCTATCGAGCCATCAGTATGTCCCGCCTGCAGAAAGCTCTATCCGCCAATCAAAAAGTCTTGCTCGCACTTTTGCTGAGCGCGCTTGCCTGGACGAGCACAGCGCAAGCCGAGACATGCAAGCTCGATGGCGCAACCTACTTCTGGCTATACGCAAGCGGAGATACCAACGACACGCTCTATCGCTACCTCTACATCGAGGGGCAAGAGCTCTACAGCGTCGACAATATCGAGATTGAGCGGGGGGGCTACTTCACCGCCTCCAACGGCAAACGCTACCGCATTGGGGGAATGACCGACCGAAACTCCGACCATCAAGAGGTCTGCGGGGATTTCGGACCGACCTATCAAAGCACGCAGTCAGAAACACAACAGGCGAACTGCCCAGCGACTCATCCTAGCGGTTCCATCACTCAGCAGCGCACATTCGAAGTTTGGTCCGATGGCAGTCGGCGCAACTATTCCGGCTGGAACGAGACCGGCCGTAATTGCCAGGCGGTCTATAACTCGACGCAAACGGAGTCCCGCAATCAGGACTGCCCGGCGACTCATCCCCAGGGCACCATTACGCAGCAGCAGACCTATGAGGTCTGGTCGGACGGCAGCCGGCGCAATGATTCCGGCTGGAGGACGACCGGCAACACCTGCACCGCGATCTACTCGTCCAAGGGATCGGAGAGCCGTCAGCTGAGCTGCCCGGCCGCGACGCCGAGCGGCACCTGGACCCAGAGCCGCAGCTATGACCTCTACACCGACGGCAGCCATCGTAACGAGTCGGCCTGGGGCGACACCTCCACCTGCTACAACCGGACGCCAATTGCCGGCAACCTGGCGATCGCCAGCGACGAGGACACGCCGGCCAGCGGCACCCTGCCGGTGACCGACGACCACTCGACCTTCACCTACCAGATCGTCAGCGCGGCGCCTGCAGCCGCGGGTACCGCTCGCTTCGCCGGTAACACCGTCGTAATCACACCTACGGCCGATTGGAATGGCGCGACGTCGATGACCTACCGCGCCCAGGACCCCAGCGGCGCCTGGTCGAACGTGGCCACCGTGTCGATCACCATCCGGCCGGTGAATGATGCCCCTATCGCCGAGGCCAAGAGCCTGATCCTTGATGAGGACACCCAAGCCAGCGTGCTGCTGTCCGCAACGGACATCGACTCCCCTGCCCCTACTGCCTTCCAGCTCGTCGCCATGCCGCCGGCCGCGGTTGGCCAGGTCACCCTCGCCGGAGCCACCGCCACCTTCAAGCCGGCCAAGGACTGGAACGGCGCCACCCAGTTCACCTACCGCGCCCAGGATACCGCCGGCGCCTGGTCGGCGCCGGCGGCGGTCGCCGTCACCGTGCGGCCGGTAAACGACGAGCCCGTGCTGACTGATGTTTCGCTCGAGATAAGGACGAAGGAGTCCCTGCCGGTGACCACGCGGGCAGTAATCATCCGCTGACCGCTCCATAGGGGGAGTAACCATGATCCGTCGTTTGTTGATCGCACTGTCTGCTGGCGGCGCACTCATGTCGCCCAACTACGGCATGGCATACCCCAACCCGCCGACGCAGGGCTATCACCCGGAGCTGATGTCAGGAGCTGATTGCTCCTATGGCTACTTCACGACCCGCTCCGCGGCGAACGGATACACCGCGGTGCTTGGTCCGCCGGACGCATCGTGGATGGTCTGGGATGACTGGCCAGGATCGAAGTGGGGTGGCGATGGATCCGCGATCGTAGAGCGAGAGGGTAGGCGCTACTTCGTCGGACCATACTCTTCATCGCAACCGGACAGCGGAGGCACCGCGTACACCTGGTCGATCTGCCAGGCCGCAAACGTGTACTACGTTCGGACAGAATCCGAGAGCCAGCAGGCTAACTGTCCCGTCAATCAACCCGCAGGGTCGGTGACCCAAAGCAGAACGTATCAGCTGTGGTCCGACGGCAGCCGCCGCAATTATTCCGGCTGGAGCGAGACGAGCCGCACCTGCCAGGCCGTCTACAACTCGACCCAGACCGAGTACAGAAACCAGAGCTGCCCCGCTACGCAGCCCCAGGGCACTATCAACCAGCGGCGGACCTACGAGGTGTGGTCCGACGGCAGCCAGCGCAATGACTCCGGCTGGACCACCACCAGCAACACCTGCACCGCGGTCTATGCCTCGAGCGCATCGGAAACGCGCCAGCTCGCTTGCCCGGCAGCGACGCCGACGGGACCCTGGACCCAACGCCGCACCTATGACGTCTACAGCGACGGCAGCCGGTGCAATGAGTCCGCCTGGATCGATACCGCCACCTGCTACAACCGGACGCCGGTCGCCGGCAACCTGGCGATCACTAGCGACGAGGACACGCCGGCCAGCGGCGCCCTGCCGGTTACCGACGACCACTCCACCTTCACCTACCAGATCGTCAGCGCGGCGCCTGCAGCCGCGGGCACCGCGCGCTTCGCCGGGAACACCGTTGTCTTCACGCCAGCGACTGACTGGAATGGCGCTACGTCGATGACCTATCGCGCCCAGGACCCCAGCGGCGCCTGGTCGAACGCGGCCACCGTGTCGATCACCATCCGGCCGGTGAACGATGCCCCCGTCGCCGAGGCCAAGACTCTGAGCCTCGATGAGGACACCCAGGCCAGCGTGCTGCTGTCCGCAACGGACATCGACTCCCCTGCCCCCACTGCCTTCCAGCTCGTCGCCATGCCGCCGGCCGCGGTTGGCCAGGTCACCCTCGCCGGAGCCACCGCCACCTTCAAGCCGGCCAAGGACTGGAACGGCGCCACCCAGTTCACCTACCGCGCCCAGGATACCGCCGGCGCCTGGTCGGCGCCGGCGGCGGTCGCCGTCACCGTGCGGCCGGTAAACGACACACCTGCGCTGACCGATGTTTCGCTCGAGATTAGGACGAAGGAATCGGTGCCGGTCACCACGCGTGCCCGGGTCAGCCAGTGACAGCTCGCCAGCCTTGCATTCTGGAGATAGGCAATAGCCTCGACTGACCCAGTCACATGAGGCGCCCCATGGAAGTACTACGCAGCTCTTTCACTGCCGGCGGCGAGCGGGTCTACCTGCTCTTCCAGCCAACCATCAGGCGATTTCGCCTGGCCACACGTTGGTGCTACGTCGCGAGCTTTCTGCAGCTGCAGGACGCGACGGATGCCTTCGAGGCCTTGGAGCTTTCGGATCGGCCGGCGGCTCAGCTTGGACGGCTATTGGTCCGAGCGGTGCGAAAAACACCTCGATCGATACCGGGCTCCCGCCGTCATGCGATGTGGAGGATCAACCGCATCCTCGACTTCATCGACGCCCGCGCGTCTGGAACGGCCAGTTGAATCCCCTTCCACGGCGTGAACTCACGCCCCAGGGCTATCCCATGTCCCGTTTACTTGTCCCACTCCCCTATGCCGAGGTGGCTATGCCTTCGCGCCCAACCGCACCTGCACCGATCACGATCGTCGCTGCGGCCCTACTCCTCCTGCTCAGCCTCTTCAGCGCGCTGTCCCGTGCGGACGAGGTCGGCACGACCTTCAGCCAGAACTCCTTCATCTGCGACTCGAACTCACCCGGGTATTGGAACGGTGGACTGGACAGTGGCTGGAAAAACCACATCATTTCAGTCTATCGGCAATACCCCACCAACTTAGGTCGGTGCCCCGATCAAGGCGGCTGGACCTATTGGCAAGGTGACATTCCAAAGTACAACGATACTTATGAAAGCTTTCGCAAACGCTGGAACGAAGCGGCGGATGCCGATGTTAGGGACAAAGGCGGCCCGGCTGGCTACCAAGCAAAGTTCGATGCGGAGTGCCTCGACTCTGCCCGGCAGATTTACGGAAACTATGTCATTACCGCACGGTATGTTCACTACACCGGCAACGGGTGCGAAATCACCCGAGTCATTCCCAATACGCCACCAACGGCCCTGAATTCGACGGCCACGGTCAACGAAGACGCCATAGGCCGGTTCAACCTGCAGGCGTACGATTCAGACGGGAACATCGTCACCTATTCCGTCATTCAACCACCAAGCGTTGGTACCATTTCGCAGAGCACCTCGACTATCACGTACTGGCCGCCAGCGGACTGGTCTGGTACTACCTCAATGACCTTCCAGGTCACCGACAACCGCCGCGCTACCTCAAATATCGCCACCGTCACCATCGTCGTCATGCCGGTGAATGATCCGCCCGTCGTCCAGCCGGTTTCCCTGACCACGGACGAGGACACGCCGGTTGAGACGACGCTGTCAGGTACCGATATCGACTCGGCGCCGCCCTCCTACTTCGAGCTGGTCTCTCCGCCACTCAAGACCGTGGGCGTTGCAACCATTCAGGGCGCCAACCTGCGTTTCGAGCCGGCCAAGGACTGGAATGGCACAGCCAGCTTCACCTACCGGGCACGCGACCCCGAGGGCGCCTATTCGGCTGCTGCAAGGGTGACGGTGCTGGTGCGGCCGATCAACGATGCCCCGACCGCAACGACACCGCTGCAGATCAAAACGGTGGAGTCCAGGCCTGCGACGGTCCGCGCCCGGGTCACGACGCCTTGATGATGGGGAGCGAAAGATTCTTTCCCTACCCCGCATCTTCTGAGGACCTACCTGCCTGAGGCAGCCAGTGGCTACGTCGCCGGCCCGCTAGTGCAGGCTCACGAGCTTGCGTTTTCAGAGACGCCTGGAGGATGGGCTCAGTGAGGCGGCTGGCGCCTCGACGCACTGAGGCCCCTCCCCATGACCGCATTTCCCCGCAAGCAAGCTCCTGTCGACTTCAAGACTCAGTACAGCCTGAGCTTCACCGCCCAGGAAGATGAGATCGTTGTCGACTTCTTCTGCGGCGGCGGCGGCGCCGGGACCGGGCTCGAGATGGGCCTGGGGCGCCCAGTTGCGGTGGCCAAGAACCACTCTGCAAAAGCCATCAGCATGCACACCGCTAACCACCCGGCGGCGCGGCATTTCACCACCGATGTCTTCGAGGGCGACCCCGACACCGAGTGCGGCGGCCGCCGGGTGGGATGGTTTCACATGTCGCCCGACTGCACCCACCACAGCCAGGCGGCCGGCGGACAGCCGCGGCAGCACGAGATCCGCAACCTCTCTTGGATTGGGCTGAAATGGGCGGGCAAGAAGCGTCCACGGGTTATCAGCCTCGAGAACGTGAAGCAGATCCTGCAGTGGGGCCCGCTGATCGCCAAGCGCGACCCTGCCACCGGCCGGGTCGTGACCTTGGATCGTATCCCTCACCCGACGAAGCCCAAGAAGTTCGTGAATCGGGTAGCCGAGGTCGGTGAGCAGGTGCCGGTCCGCAACCAGTTCCTCGTGCCTGACCCCAAGCGCAAGGGGCAAAGCTGGCGCCGGTTCGTGCAGCTGCTGCAGGGCATGGGTTACGAAGTCGAATGGGAGGTCGGCCGGGCCTCCAGCTATGGTGCGCCGACTAGCCGCGAGCGCTTGTTTATGATCGCTCGCTGCGACGGTCAGCCGATCGTCTGGCCAGCACAGACCCACGCCAAGAAGCCGGCCAAGGGACAGAAGCCGCTGCGCGTCGCCGCTGAGTGCATCGACTGGTCGGTCCCGTGCCCGTCGATCTTCAAGCGCAAAAAGCCGTTGGCTGCGGCCACGCTTCGCCGCGTCGCCAAGGGCCTGCGCAAATTCGTCCTGGAGTCGGCTGATCCCTTCATCGTGCCGATCGCCAACTGGTCCCGAGAGGCGGCCGTCTCGGTGGGTGAGCCGCTGCACACCATCACGGCTTGGCCTCGAGGCGGATCCTTCGCGGTGGCAAGCCCGATCATCGTGCCGGCTACCCACCAGGGCGCTGATCGGGTGCACGACCCGCGTGAGCCACTGCCGACCGTGACGTGCGCCAACCGCGGCGAGCAGATGCTGGTCAGCCCCACGCTGATCGGCCTGGGAGGCCCGGCCTATGCAGGGAAGCCTGCCGACGCCGGCGCCCCGCTGGGGAGCATCCTGACCGAGAACCACCGCGCGGTGGTGGCGCCCACGCTCGTATCGGTGGGCTACGGCGAGCGCCAGGGGCAAGAACCGCGCGTACCGGGCCTGGACAAGCCGCTGGGCACGGTGATGGCCGGTGGGATCAAGCACGCGGTCGCGGCTGCGCACCTGGTGAAATTCCGCTTCGACTCCGCCGGCGCCGCGGCCGATGAGCCGATGCCCACCATCACCAGTGGCGGTGAATGTCAGCGCCCCGCCGGCGCGGCGCATGCGATGGGGGTCTGCACGGCGTTCCTGGAACAGGCGAACGGCGGTTTCAACACCACGCCTGCACACAGCGTCGAACAGCCGATGACCACTATTACCAACACGGGCAGCCAACAGCGCCTGGCGGTGGCCACCCTCGCTCATCTGCGCGGCAATTGCGATGCCCGCTCACTCGAGGAGCCGCTCCACACCATCAGTGCCTCGGGCCAGCACCACGGTGCGATCACCGCCTTTCTGTCCCGGCAGTTCGGCGGCTCCGTCGGCCAACGCGTCGACAAACCGGCGCCGACCATCACCGCCGGCGGCGGCGGCAAGACCTCGGTAGTCGAGCTGCAGCTCTCGCCGGAAGTCGAAGCCGGTGCCCTGCGCGTCGCCGCCTTCCTGATGAGCTATTACGGTGCGGATAACACGAGCCGGCCGGACGAGCCCTCCCCCACCATCACCACAAAGGACCGGCTGGCGCTCGTCACCGTCACGATCGGAGGTACCCCTTACGTCGTGGTCGACATCGGCCTGCGCATGCTGCAGCCGCGCGAGTTGTACCGCGCCCAGGGCTTCCCGGACTCCTACCAGATCGAGTTTGGCCATGACGGCAAGCCGTTCACCAAATCCGAGCAGGTCCACATGTGCGGCATCAGCGTCTCCCCGCCGCACATGGCGGCGATTGCCCGGGCCAACGACCCCTGGCGCGCCGCAGTGGCCACTCCGCAGCGAACAGCTGCGGCATAGCGTCAAGTCACCGATTCGGCCGGTGGCGGCGACGCCTGGCCGATCGAAGCAACACCCATTACTCAGGAGAAGAACGACGTGAACGACTCATATCAAGGCGCGATGGTGGAGGCGGCGCAGCGCCGTCGTCGCTTAGTGATGAACGCAGCCCAGAGCACCCGAGCGGAACAGCCGTGAGCGGAGCAACGATCTACGTGTCGGCCGAGGACCTGGATGCCTTGCAGGAAGCCGACGGTATTTTGTACGCGCTTTTTGAAGCCACGGACGGAGAGGCGACCAGCTTGAATCTTGCGCGCGATGGCCTCCGCCGTGTGATCGAAAAGACGCAGAAGGCCACGCGTGCCGCCGGCGGACGTCGTCTGGTACGGACCGCATTACGCTACGCGGAAACCTTTGAAGGAGAGGATCGTGCCCCAGATGGACTATGAACCGTATGCAGGAATCATCCAGCGGGCGCTACAAGCTCGCGGTACCACGGAGGGTGATCTCGCCCGCGATCCGAGATATCTCGCGCCCGGCTATGTCGTCCGAATGTGCGCAGCGCTGGCCAGGGCCGCTGCTGAGCGCAGCGGGCGCGACGTGGCGCTCGACGAAGTCATCCGCCTGGAGCGTACCTGCACCGGTGCCGACTACCACCACAAGCTGGCACTGCGCTGCGCCCAGCTCGCCGGTTGAGCGTCGGCTGCGGTCCACGATCCGCCAGCGTGGAGAACCGCGCGGGCAGAGGAGCGCCCTCGCTATTGAGGCCCCGCCACAGGCGGTTATTGGCACTAGCGCGTCGACGGAGATGGGTTACGTTGGCCACCACCTGGTCTTTCGCCTCACGGGAGTAGCGAATGAGCTCAAGCTGGATCCTCACCCAGTCTGGCAAGCAGTTTGACCTGCTGGCCCCTGAAGCCGGCATGGTGGTGATGGATGACATTGCCCATGCACTGGCGAACATCTGCCGATTCGCGGGTTATACCCAGACCCACTACAGCGTTGGCCAACACAGCGTATTGGCTAGCCACCTGGTGCCGCCGGCGGACGCGCTTCACGCGCTGCTGCATGATGCCGCCGAGGCCTATGTCGGCGACATGGTGAGTCCCCTCAAGAACCTGCTGCCAGGCTTCAAGGCGATCGAGGCGCGAATCTGGATGGCCATCGCAGCGCGCTTCGAGATCGCTGAGCAGATGCCGGCGAGCATCAAGGAGGCAGACCTGGTGCTGATGGCAACCGAGCGACGCAATCTGCTCCCGCCGGGTCCGCCTTGGCCGTCGCTCGAGGGGATCCAGCCGCTTCCCAACCAGATAGTGCCCTGGGCGCCGGCCTTCACGCGCCTGGCATTCAAAAGACGCTTCAGACAGCTGGTGCGGCTCAGTGGCAATTTTGCTCGGTTGCGCCAGGCGGCCGAGGCCTAGGCCACCTATGCACGGTGGCACGCTATCAGGCGGTTTCACCGTGTAAGAATCTTACAAAGGCGTAGCGGCAGCAGAGATCCGGCCAGGCGGTATCCAGAGAGCGAAAGAATCTTTCGCTGGCACTCCGGCCTAGTCCTCACCGCCAGCAAAGGGATAGGGATCGCCCCCCTGGCTTGCGGTACCGAGCGGACAGGTCACGACGTCCGCGAGGCGCGGCGCCCGATGACACAGGGAATCGTACAGCCGCTTGAACCAATCGCCCCGTTCCAGCAGCGGGACCTGGAACGACTCCTCGCGCTCGAGCAGCAGCCCGTTGCTTCCTACTCGCTGGTTGACGACCTTGTCGTGGGGCACCAGGCACGTCGCTTCCAGCCGCGGCTGGACGAAGGTCGGGATCGAGTGTTGATGCTCTGTCGGCCGCTGTGGCCAAGTCGCCATCTTGTCTGAGACGACCTTGTAGGCGCCTGGCTCGCCCAGCAGCTCATAGTGCACGCGATGGACGATCACCTGCTCTGCCGCGACCGCCCACCGATACACCACGGTGAACGGCTTGGCCGGCTGGAGCGTATCGATCAGCAAACCTACCCGCGCCATCCGGCCGCGCTTACTGCAGCCAATCGCCATGCGCTTGTTCGGCATCGGCCGGCGTGTGGCCAGGTCCACCCGATCACGCAGGAGCAGGCCCACCGAGTCGATCCGCAGGTTGATCAGCTGGACGTGCGGACCGGAGGCTGGACAGGTCAGGAACCGTGGTACCAAGTGGATGAGCATGAGCGGCTGCCTAGCGCGTCGGGGTGCTAGCCAGCCGAAACCTGCGAAGGAGATCGCTTGAACAGCGGATCGGCGCCCTCGAAGACGTTATCCGGCGCTTCCGGCCACTCACGGCGGATGGCATCGAAGTCGCCTTCGTTCCAGCAGCGCAGAAAGGTCATGCCTTCGTCGGTTTCCAGCGCGAAGGCGATCGCGGCCGTGGATGCGTCAGGTGCCTGGTCGACTTTCTTCAACGCGTCGTCAATCGCGGCAGCGTAGCCTTCACGGTAAGCGTCATCTGGATGGGCCTTGGTGGGGCCAGCCGTGGGGATCAGTGCACCGATCATGTTGTACAGGTCGAGCATGGGGCCGTCCTCGATAGAAGTGGTCCGTCCCAGATCAACGCGCTTTCCCACTTGGCAGCAAAGGCGTCGACCCGGGCGGTCGGCCTAGTGTGCAGCTGCCGCCCTCAGCGCAAGCGGCGATTCACGCCCTTCTTGGTAGGGGATTCGGGGGTTGCCCGAGATGCTGCATCGAGCTCGGCTTGGAGCTCACCAGGCGTGCCGGTGATCTCTGCCAGGAGCTGCCGGGCCAACGCGTGCGCATCGTGATCCGCCGCTGGCGCCGACCGAGCGCGCGCTGGCCCATCGATTGTCGGGCCCGGCGCCCTGGCACGAGGTTGAGTCATATTCACCCTCCGAAACGTGGGACGCTGACTGTCATTCCGGTAGCACGCGGCGTCAAGAGGACATCTAGCCAGCCGCCAGCACCGGGCGCCATCGACAGGCGCCGGTGGCGTATCAGGCCGGCGGGGTGTGCCGGCGCGAACGTTCCGCAGCCAAGAAGCCCTTCACCAGAACCGAGCCCCAGGTGTAGAGGGTCTGTCCAAACACCCCGTAGTAGAAGGTGAGTAGCCAGGGGCCGGGTGTAGGCGCGTCGAGCATACGTGCCAATCCGAAGGGGGCGCCGGCCAGGGATGCAATCAGCGCGAGGAAAAGGAGGTAGTCGCCCATCTGGCTGCCATGGCTCACCGGCGGCGCCACTGGCTCCGGGGTTTTGAAGGGAGTGGTGTCCCAGGTCTCGACCAGGCCCAGCGCGCTGCGGACGGCCGCCGGCGCCAGGGACACTTTCGGATCGACATCCAACCGCAGCACCTGGATGCCGCGCATCTCGTCCCAACTCAATCCGTAGCCTTCTGCAGCGAGCTGCTCCAGAGCGCTGATCAGCGCGGTATGGGTCGCCTTGCCATGCCACAGCCCATCGCGGTGATCGATCCAGATGCTTCTGGCACCTTGCGCCTGGGCGCATGCCAAACGGGCCTTGATGGCCTTGAGGTAAATGGCCGGATCGACTGGCAGGGTGCGACCGCCCCTGTGCTCGAGCGCGTATTTCATGGCTGGAATCCCGACTGGAAGAAGGGATCAGTATCAGCGCGCCACCTCGCCCTAGGCTGGCGATTCAAGCTTTTCCAGGGCGAGAACCGGGCCGGTACACACCCATTCAAGGGGCGAACTCGTGACTTTTTCGGCGCGGGTCTCGCGACACTGGCGGTCTGATACCCGCCACGAGGTTCCAATGTCCGAACACGACAACACGCTACTTCCCGAACTCATCCGCGACCTCATCAAAGAGCGGCGCGCTTCTCGCCGGCTGAAGCTGCTCAAGTACTCCTTCTGGGGTACCGGCCTGCTGCTGGTTGCAGGTGCGGTACTGGTCGAGCACCTGCAACTCGACGAGGCGGATGAAGCCAAGCAGATCACGGCCGTCATCCAGGTGCGGGGCGAGATCGCCGACGGCGCCGAGGCCAACGCCGCCGCGCTGAAGAAGGCCATCGGGCGCGCGTTCGATGACGAGCGCGCCAAAGCCGTGGTTCTCAAGATCAACTCGCCCGGCGGCAGCCCGGTACAGGCCGGCCAGGTGTTCGACGAGATCAAGCGCCAGCGCGGCCTGCATCCGAAGGTGCCGGTCTACGCCGTCATCGAGGACCTGGGCGCCTCAGGTGCCTACTACATCGCCGCGGCCGCCGACGAGATCGTGGCCGATAAAGCCTCGCTGGTCGGCTCCATCGGCGTGACGGCGGCCTCGTTCGGCTTCGTCGACCTGATGAACCGCGTCGGGGTGGAGCGCCGGGCCTACACCTCCGGCGCGCACAAGGCGTTCCTGGATCCGTTCCAGCCGAAGAACCCTGAAGAGACCGTCTTCTGGAACGAAGTGCTCAAGCAGACACACCAGCAGTTCATCCAGTCGGTAAAGACCGGCCGAGGCGATCGCCTAAAGGATGCCGATCATCCGGAGCTCTTCTCCGGCCTGATCTGGACCGGCGAGCAGGCCAAGCAGCTGGGGCTAATCGATAAGCTGGGGGATGTCGACTATGTCGCCCGGGACCTGGTGGGCGCCACCAGCCAGGTCGACTTCACCGTCAAGGACAATGCCTTTGATCGGTTCGCGAAGCGCCTGGGCGCCTCTGCTGCGCAGCAGCTGTCGATCGCGCTCGGCTTCAGTGGTGTGTCGCTGCGATGAGGAGTAGGGACGGCCGCCGGCCTCCCCAATAGCGATAGCCGCGCCTTACGATGCCTCAGGCGCGGTCACTATCTGTACCTGTCCGAATGAGCTATTTCGCCTTGCGCGCGGCATGCAGCTCTGGATTGAAAGACTCCAACCCGCGCGAGCCTAGGCGCCGCATCAGCTTCGCGTGCTCCTCCTCACCGCCCTCCCGACCCAGTGCCACATCGCGCCTGAAATCGTTGATGACATCGGCGAGCTTGGCCGGATCTTCCAGGTCCGCAAGCTTCACAGCGCGCGTGACCTCCGCCTCCTCATAACTGACCGTTACCACCAGCGCCCTGTCAGCCGGACGTGGCGCAGCTGTGGTGGTGTACGGCGCTAGAGCCGCTCTAAGCCGATCGATTCCTTGTTCCATGACCTCTCCTTGCTATGGGCAACGGTTACCGAGGTCATAGAGATCGCCGATCTCGCTTAAAGGTCCTACTGCGGTGGGAAATCTGAGGAAACGAGACTTTGGACGTGGGCTGGGCCTGACCGGCGTGTCTGCTGACGGGGGGCTAGGGGATAAGCCTATCCAACGACTGAGCTCCCGGCAGCCGCCGTCCCGATACGAGGGAACCCTTCGCCCGCGTGGCATTTGGAGATTGCCGGACAGGCAAAACCACTACAGGCGATTGACCGACCTGGATGTCAGCTTCCAGGCCGGCGGGCAAGCGTTTGACCTGGGCGATTGCCAAGCTGTTCAGAAGGCGTAGGCGCGCGACTTGAAGCGTTACGCGCCGGGCCCTCTGGGTGAGTCCGGCGAACGATGGAAAAGGAGTGCAAAAGGCCCAACGAGGCAGACGCCCGACAGCAAGATCCAGAAGGTGATGAACGTCGCCTCCCCTCGTTCATAGCGCGGCGCTTCAGCGCCGAGCGCGCCCTGGCCATACCACAGCAACAAGGCCACCAACGCAAGGCCTAGCGCCCACAGAGCCGGGGCGTAGTCCTGCCGGATATCCAGGTTGATGAGGAGCTTCCACAGCCACGCACCCGCGTTGCAGACGCTGGCTATCACGCAGAGCCACATCAGGGCGTAAAAGATGTCGGCATAGAAGGCGGGGATGATTTCCATTTTCTCTAGCTCCCGAGGTTAGCCGTCAGCTCGTAGGCGACGAGCCAATCGCTCCCTGCCTCGCCGGCGTCGCCCACAACGCCGCTATCCAGCTGCTCCCGCAGGCGGGCTGCAAGCTCTTCGACCGAATCGCACCCCATGTCCCCGAGCTCGTCAGTCGTTACCTCAATGCGTACCTTCATCGGTGATCCCCCCTATAGGCCAGGTGACCATCACACTGACATAACTCAGCGCTGCTGCGAGCGAGGTTCATACCGATCAAGGGCGCGAACTGGCAGTAAGCTCGCCTCCAACGCTAGCAGGGAGCAGCCATGCTGGATTGGAACGCGACGAGCGAGGCCCGAGCCTGGCGGCACGCCTCAAGGTACCCAGGAAAGGAACACGGAACATCGGCCAGCGCATCGGCAAGCGCCTGGCAAAAGTTTGCGAGCGCGAATGGCTCGTCTATCCCCTCTCCCGCGCCGACCAGGTAGTTCGGCGAGACTTCGACGACCAGGCTGGGATTTGAAGCTGCCTCGCGCCGCAATATGAAGCGGCCTCCCGAAAGCTCGCGGATCAGCCGCCCCAGCGGTATCCGCGCAAAGCTGCGAGCGTCATCGAAGATACCGGCGAGCTCACGGATCCGGGCGAAGTGCTCGCGCCAGCGTCCCTCCTCCTCTGCTCGCGCTCGCGCAGCCCTCTCCAGGTACCACCGTTCGTACTCAACCACCGGTAGCCCTCGGTACAACACATCCTCGAGCTTCTTTTGCTCAGGACTATCGATCCAGCGGTCTCGGGTCTGCGACACGTAGGCAATCAGCAGGTGCGCGCACCCATGCTGCCGCAGGCGCTCAACCTGGTGTTCAAGTGAGGCGGCCGGATCCCACATCCACGCCGGCGCAAAGCACTCGATCTGTGCCGCGAGCGCAGCGGTCGCAGCGTGCACGTCAGCCAGTACCTGGAACCAGAGCTCTGCCGTGATGGCGCCGGCCTGGTGATCGAGCGGGAGCCGAGAGAGGCGGTGAGGCAGGGCCAGGGCCTGATCCACGAACCCAGGCAGCCGCCGAACGCCGAAGGTGTGGCGTTCCGCGGGGCGGTGGTGCCGCGCCCGTGCTTCGGCCTCTAGCGCGCGCTGCAGGATGTCCGGCAGCCACGGCAGCGCTGCGGCCATACCCCAGCGCTCGGCAAACTGGCGAGCGCTGAACGTCCCGTTCTTGCCGTTGGGCACCACGAACCAACCACACTGGACAGCTTCGTCTATGAGCTGGACGGACGGCTGCAGGTGAACGGGCACTGCGGCCAGCACGTCACGAACAGCGTCCGCCGGAAGGTATGCGAGGTACCGTCGTGCCCAGGGATAGGCCTCCTTGCACAGGACCGCCTGGCGGTAGTGCTCGAGGGGGAAAAAAGCCCGTTCCTAGGCGAGGGATTCTATGGATTTCATCTTGGTGGCCTGCAGTTGATGCAGACAGCGTACGAAGAACCGATAGAACGCAAGGGGTCAGTGTCCGACCCAAAGCTATCGTTGGCGGTGGGCAGTTACCAGTTAAGAGCAGCCCTCACAGTTTTCCTATAGACGACGGCTTAAGTCTGAAAGCAGACATGTTCAGGTGCTGTGAAGCGTTTATGCGGGTCGCAATCCAATGCGCATGCTACATTTATCAGGTAACGATTGGGTGAAGAATAATTTAATGAAACGCGTAACAAGACAATCAACCAAATTTGGTGCATTAGATTTGGCAGCGGATATTGGCCGGGAGTTTAATCTTCCACTTAACCGCATTGGCGAGGTGTTTTCCTTTGACGAAGCCACCAAGCTTGGAATCGAGGATATGCGCCTTCTGATAGGCCGCCGGGCTGAGAAGATGTTCGAGTACATGGTGGCTTCGTTAGGGCAGGCAGATCTTATTGCTCCAGAAGATACAGCGGCTCCACTTTATGACGGGGCCGATGTCCAAGCCCCTGACTACTTCGTAGCGCTCAAAACCGGTGAGCGCTACTTCGTGGAGGTCAAGCACGCGCGTACGGAGAACTTCAATCAACCAGTGACATTCAGCAAGAATTACTTAGCAAGGCTCAAGCGCTATGCCTATCTCAAGGGTCAATCACTCACGATTGCCGTTTATTGGCAGTCGCTTGGGCAATGGACCATAAACAAGGTAGAAGACTTTGAGACACCAAAAGGTACGATAAATCTACGGTTTCCAGAGGCCTTGCAGCGCAACATCGCCGGAGCCTTTGGCGACCGATTAATTGGCGTAGTTCCCCCGCTCGTATGCCGCATACATGCAAAGCCAGAATACCCAAATTCAATTAGCGAGGACGGAATCGCTAATTTCATCATCAATGGCATCTCGTTCTATTCTGAAGGAAAAGAGATAATCTGTGACTTAGAGCGGCAAGTGGCGTTCTATCTGATATTTCACTCAACCTGGGAAGAACACGCCCCCGTTGCGAAGATGGACGGCGACAGGGTGGACTTCATAGAGTTTTTTGCAAAGCCGCTCGATCGCAATGAGGCGCAGGAGTTCGAGATTATTGGATCGACCGCTGGCATGGTCTCAAGGCATTTCGAGTGGCTTACGACGGCGGATGCACGCATTGTTCGCCTCACCCCTCAACTTAAGCCAAGCGAGATGGCTCCCGCCTTTGACGATTCCTATAGAGGAGAGATTCTCCGCATGTGGCTTCTTCAAATACAGCCAAACTATGGGCCCCTTATACACAAAGTGGGTCGAGACCTGGAGTAGGCTTCCGGCAAATCTACGACTGCTGCAAGGTGGGCATAGGCTTTCGAGTTGTGGACGAAAGCTATGGGTAGATTGTTGTCATCGGCTATTTTCGGTTTTGGTATTTTCAGAATCTCGCAGCAATTTCAGATATTGCCTTGAGGCCTGCCGGGTGCCTGTCCCCTTGCGTTTTAAAAAGCTATGTCAGGGTGAATGGCAGATATCAACCAGGAGCCTCACCATGACCATCGCAACCCTCCCCTCCTCTACCAACGATACGGCACAGAGCACCGTCGTACCGGGCCGCCTGGTCTTTCATCGCGACGAGCCGTCCCGCTTCGGCCCCATCGAAGTATTGAGCCACGATGGCGTGGTGAAGGGCCGATCGATGAAGCAGCAGCAGGCGCTACCGTTCGAGCCGGAGGCGCTCCTCACTGCCGCGCAGCTGGCGGAAGTCATCATTGATCTCGCCGGCAAGGCGACGACACCGGCCAGCGCTGACCAGTTGGCGGCCTACGCTCGCACCCTGGCCGAGGCCTATGGTGCGCATAGCCAAGCGGGTGATCTCGCCGTCGGCGACTTCGCGTTCTACCGCGAGGATCCAGATGCTTATGGGCCCCTCTCCATCCAGGCGGTTGCCTCGAAGGTGACGGCCTACAGCAAGTACAAAGAGCTGGAGCTGGACTTCGACCAGACGGACCTGAGCACTGCTGACCAGCTGGCTGAGGAGCTCATCGGTGCCCTCACCATCGAAGAAGCTGAGCGGCGGCAGCTGAAGGTGTCAGCTCGCGCCAAAGCTCTGGCTGCCTCGTTTGCGAGTTAATATCATCTGGCAGCTGCCGTAACAGCGCGCACCCTGCCGAAGCCCTCCTTGTCGAGGGCTTCGTCTTGCTGGTTTCCCAGTCACGGGCGAGTTTTCTGAGCAGCCAGGCATTTTCTGCCGCAGTAAAGGCGATAGAGGCCATTTTTGATAAGCATCACGTCTGAGTGGGCGACGCCTCCACCGAAGGCCGTAGCGTTACGAGATAATCTAGAAGCTCGGCGCCAATAAGCAAAGTCTGCCCTCGGTTTCTTCGCAACATAGTCGGCTGCCTACGGAACGTTCAAACATGGCCGCTAGACGGTTATGGTTCTAGCTGTGCGCTAGGAAATGTCCAAAGCGTAGATCAGCGAGCTGCCCGGGGATGCCGGTACCGCTATCTTCGGCGTCAGCGATTGGCATGGACAATCAGCTACGGCCACGCCCATCGCGGAACTTGATAATCTCATATGGTTGAAATAGGCTACAACAAGGCCACTTGCTGCCCGCCCCCTCCGCCATATCGGCATGGTGAAAGCAAGGCTCTACCTCCTAATGGTGATTCTCACCGGCAGGTCGCAATGGAGGGCCGACACGCGATGCGAGCCGGTATCTTGAGAACACATCATGACCACGATCGAATCGCTTAAATCGCAGGCCAAGCGTCTGCGCGCTCACCTATCTGCGAAGAACATACAGCTTACCCATAGCCAGGCTCTCGAAGCCGTTGCTGCCATGCACGGACATCGCGACTGGAATACGGCTTCAGCCGCAGCAGACGATCACGTCACGTTCACCCCCAAGTCCTACCGCGTCAGATTTTCGCTCGACGAGTTCTTGGGTGGAGACCTAGGGCCTGCCGAAGTGCAAACGGAAGGCACCTACAGACGTGGCTACCACCAATGTGCTGCTGAAATCATGCATGCGATGCGAGGACCCAGGCCGATTACAGCCGCCATATTGGAGTCTTGGGTAGAAGGGGCGGGAATGGAATGGCGAAAAGATAAGCCTTTAAATCGCATGATTACGGCGCCCGGTTTTGTGAATGTGAGCGAGGAAGAATAGATGCTATTTAAGTTTTCTAACGTTCAGGATACGGCAAGCGCGCTTATCGAATCATCAGCTACCTTCTCAACTAAGTACAAGACGCTTGAAGACGCCATCCAGTATTTAAAGCAACAGTCTGTGATGCTTTATGAGCGGGCGTATGGTGACGTTGAAGATGCTGAAGACGTAGGTGATGGGGTTTTACAAGTCCCAATATGGCGGAATGTCGGAACAACCTACTACGCCGTGCGTTCTCCGAACCCTCCTGACGGTGAGGAGTGGGCCGTTAAATCCAATACCCCGAATGCTGCGTACATCGACGTCGTTTTTTGGATGGCTGTGTCTCTTAACTAATCAGACAGGCGTGCTCAGGGTCCGAAGGCCGCTAGCCATGGGATTTGGAAGCCTAGTCTCAAAAGCCAGGCTTCCAAATTTTTTAGCGTCAGTCCGTGGGCAAGAACGCTTGGGCGCCAAGCTTCGCTATCGCAGATCTGCTTTCTGCAGGTAACCATCTAGCCACCGCAGCGGGATCGTGGGGTGCTCCCAGGCACTGGTCGGCAGCACCGGCTGCAGGAGATCAGGCAGCGCGCGCAGTCGCTCAGCGTTTTGCCTCAGAGCGAGCCACAGCCTCTCCGGATCGTCCCATGCCGCCAACAGCTGGCAGACCTCCCGCCAGTTGATGGTGCCGCCCTGCTCAACCGGCGCCGGCCATCTGGTGGCCCGAGTGACCCCCTGCTCATCCATCGCCATGGGCGCCAGGTCGTAGATCGGCGCCAGCCGTACGCCCTCTCCGTCACGCAAGATCGCAGCGTTGCGGCCATGGTTGTCCGTGTTGCCCACCACCTGATTGAGCAAGTCCCGCAGCAGGTACTCATCGAGTAAGCCTGGAATAGCGGCGTCCTGGCCGGAAGCCCGCCACACCCTTACCAGGGCCTCAATAGCGTCGAGGTGCCCCAGGTAGCTCCCGGGCACCAGCGTACCTGTCAACGAATAGATCGACTCGACAGCGACCCGCTCAAGACCCGCGGCACCGGGTCGGCGGTCGAAGCGTGGCAACCATAGGCTCGGCTGCCTACCCTCCTCGAGCATGAGCCCATCAACAGAGATCGTCTCCAGGCCCAGGCTATCCACCGCCAAGTAATACCGGTACTCGCTACGAAGCACGTCCTGGTCCGCCGCGCGCCCCTGGTTGCGGGGAAATTTGACGAGCCAGTGCCGAGCTGCCAAGTCGTCAGCAAGAGTGCCGTCCAGGTACAGCTCGCCTTGAGTACCCTGGGTCAGCAGCAGCTTTGGCGCATCGCCCCCGGCGCCGGTGGCGCTTCCTAGGAGGGCACCTTGCGCATAGGCGTGATCAAGGAAGTCGGGGCCCTGATCGATGACCTGGTCTCGCCGGAATGCGATCGGCGCCCACTCCTCGCCGATCGTTGCGGCTTCGCGGATCCGCAGCTGACCGATCGGGGCAAGGGTACAGCGCGCTAGCAGTTCGAATGCCGGCTGGGTGGCTTGCCCGCTTACCAGCGCGAGACGGGGAAGCAGGAATCGACGCGCCGCACCGGAGGGCACGATATCGAACAGGAACGCCGGCCAATGCGAGAGACGAACAACGTCCCAGCTCAGCGGGAGATTCGCGCTCACGGCGTGCTGCAGCGATGGGCCGGATTCGGTCAGGTACTGAGCGAGAAATGACGCCAGGTAGCGGCAGCTGCAGGGGCTGTTGACAGGATGCCTGCCTGGATCGTCAAAGTGGATGTTGAGTGCATCCTGCCAATGACCATCGACGAACGCCTGGACGACTAGATCGGCCATAGCCGGCCGCCCAATGTGTCGCCGTGGGTTGCTGCATATCGGCTTGTCGCTGGCGCAGCAGGGGTCAGTTGAAACGCCATGCGCTATTGCTTCAATCCGCAAGCAGGCTTGGTCTCGGCCGCCTGCTGGGCAACAGCTGCAACCCTCTCATCGCAGGTGGCCTGTAGCGACAGCCAGAAACCCTCAGATGTCTTGAAATGTGCCGCCAGCTTCGACGCCAGCTCAGGCGTCACAGGCGCGCGCTCATTCACCACCGCCTCCACCGTAGCGGCCGGAACGCCAAGCCGCTCAGCAAACGCTATCGTGTCGGTCTGCAGCGGTACCAGGAACTCCCCCCTGAGGATCTCGCCCGGGTGGATCGGCGGCATACCGTTCTTGATCACTGCGATTCTCCTGGGGCGGCTTGTCAGGTCAGTATGCCGGCATTGAGCCGCGGAGAGGAGGACAGGCCGTAAAAGGCCGCTGGCGTATCACCTGGTGCCGGCCAGGCAAAGCATCGGTGGCACCTGCAGCAAGCCGCTGGTGCCAAAGACCCCATCCGCGCTACTGGAGTTGATCAAACCGCCCCTTTCGAGCCGGTCGACGCTTGGAATGCCACTCTGCTCCTGGCCGAGAGACCTTACCGGGGTGTGATATCCGGGGACTTGTTACTGGAAGGATCCTTGCCAAACAGGAACACCGAGGCTTCGGCTTCCAGGGCGTTCTGCCAGTCGAGCGTGGTCTCCTGCCTTGCATCATTCCGGCAGACCTCTACCCGTGCTTTGCGCCAGGTCGTTGCGCTTAGGGTCGTAGCGCTGCCACATAAATTCTGGTCATAGGTACGCCCCGCCCACGATGCCCCAGGGCCAGGTGCGAGACCGCGGGGAGGGGTAAACGCCAAAGCCTGCTGCTGTTGCATCACAGGAGAGGCAACTGTCGGTTTGCATCCGCCTCGTCTTGAAACGCCTGGATCGCCTCGTCATCAGCATCACACCCGCGGCCGGCGCCCAGCAGGCCGGCGAAATGCGCCTTCAAGGCCTGTTCGCCCTGGCCGCCCTGGCCGCCCGGGGCGAGCTGGTCGATCGCATGCCAAGGCACCAACCGCTCCGGCGGCAGAAACCGATAGGGATCGGCCACCAGCCCGCAGGCAAAGCGGCCGGTACCGAGCGAGATCAACGCTCGGCACCTCTCCTCGTCACCTAGCTCCTTGCCGAGGTCGCACACCTCGGCAATACAGCACAGGCCGCATCCGTTGCACGGTTTGCCCTGCGGCGGCTTATCCATCGAGACCAGGTGGAGCAGATGCCAGACGGCGCCTGCAGGCTCGAGCTTATCCATCTACCCTCCCCTTCTCACCGGCGCGGCCCGAAAAAACCCTGCCCAGGTCACCCGGGCGCCATTGGGCAACCGGCTCATCACAGTCGGCGCAGTAGAGAATCTTCCCATCGCGGACCTTCAGGTTCGAGTACATATCGGTGTTGTCCGCAGTGCCCCCGTCCAGGTCGACGTAATACTCGCCTGACCCCTGGTAGTGCCGCTTGATGAAGAAATGTACCCGGTTTCCGCAGGACGGACAGGACACCGGGTCATCGATCGTCTGCAGGTTGCTACTGCGCATTATTTGCCACCTCGGCGCGCGGTTCCGGATTTCCTGCCTGATCGGCCTTTTCCACCTCGGTTCTTCCTGCCCTTTTTGCCTGGCTTCCCCCACCCTGCACCCCAGGGGTCGACGCGGATGTCAGGGTACTGGTCTTTGACCGCGTTCCAGCTCGCCTCACGCGCTGGGAGCGTCGCTTCGACATAGGGTTCCCAGCCGACCCAACTGATCGCATCCATCAGCTCTATGCACAACTCCCCCCGTCGATCGGTGACAGGAGGCCGTGCTCGTCGATAATACGGGTGTCACCGAACGACCAGGTCTGCTCGTCGAGCTCGACCGCCATGAACACTTCCCACTCGGTCGTGTCGTCATCCGGGCCTGGATAGGCCACCCAGGCCTCACCGATCTGCAACGGCCCGTACTTCGTCTGGAAGGTGACCGTCACGTGGCCGCGGGCATAGTGCAGCCGCGGATTGCCGGTACCGCGCACTTTTTTGATAACTGACGCGACGCTCATCGGCGGCAGGTCTTTCTCCGGAGCGTGCGCAAGGTGCTCGAGTAACTCAACGAAATCGTCGTAGCGGATATCCATCGTCTCAGGTCCATGAGGGGTACCCCGATACCCTGGCACCTTTCCTGAGAATGCAAGGACGATCCCGCATGGACGCAAGCCGTGCAGAAGTTGCATTCCTGGGGATTGGGAGATCCTGCAGAGGTCCTTCCAATAGCGGATCTCCTCATGTCTGTCGTCGCCCGAACTGCTGAAATCGACGCCCTCCTCTCCCGTGATGCCGTGGTCGCCATCGGCGTAAGCGGCGGCAAGGACTCGGACGCCTGTGCACTGGCAACGGCTGCCTACCTGGACCAGCTTGGCCACCGTGGGCCCCGGCTGCTGATTCATGCCGATCTTGGCTCGGTGGAGTGGGAGCAGAGCCTCCCCAAGTGCCAGGAACTGGCCAGTGCGATCGGCTGGGAGCTTGCCGTCGTACGCCGTGAGGCGGGCGGGATGATGGAGCGTTGGGAGGGCCGTTGGGACAACAACGTTCGTCGCTACGCTGACCTTTCGTGCGTGAAGCTGATCCTGCCCTGGAGCACACCGTCGATGCGCTTCTGCACCTCGGAGCTCAAGAGCGCGGTGATCGCCAGCTACCTCAAGAAGCGTTTTCCCGGACAAGACATCATCAACGTCACCGGCATCCGTCGCCAGGAAAGCTCCAGCCGCAGCAAGATGCCGGTATCCAAGGTAGACACCCGACTTAGCCGGCGCGGCCTGCAAGGCTTGGTGTGGAATTCGATCATCGAATGGACGCTGCCTGAGGTACTGGGCGAGATTGCCGGCCACGGCCGAGAGCTGCACGAGGCCTACACGCGTTACGGCATGAGCCGAGTGAGCTGCTCGTTCTGCATCATGGCCTCCAAGCCTGATTTGATCGCTTCCGCCGCCTGCGCGAGCAACCAGGATACCTATCGCAGGATGGTTGCCCTTGAAGCGAGGTCTTCGTTCTCGTTTCAGTCCGGCGCCTGGCTGGGCGACATCGCCCCTCATTTGCTCGACCACAAGGCATTGGCGCGGATCCGTAATGCGAAAGAGGTATGCCGCATACGCGAATCTGCGGAGGCGACGATCCCTCGGCATCTCCACTACGTCTCTGGATGGCCCACCTGTATCCCAACCGCACATGAAGCTGAACTGCTCGCAGGCGTGCGGCTGACCGTCGCGCGATCGTTGAAGCTCGACGTAGCGTGTACCACCGGCTCTGAGGTCAGGGCTCGTTATGCGGAGCTGTACGCGGCCAAGCCCGATCAGATCGTGGATGCACCCGTTCACCTGATTCACCCGGCTGCATCGCAGATCGCGTTCGAGTTCTGATCGCGACGCTGAGTGTTCACCCGCCCTGCCCAATACCCAGGCGTGCAGTGATCGCTTCGTGGCCATCAGGCTGGCATCGCCGGGTGGTGAAGTCTTGGCGTCGTCCACGTGCCCTGCCTGATAAGCTTCGCAGCAATGTTGATAGCTTTAGCTGTTGGGTGCTTGGCCAGCGCGCCATTCTGCAGGCTTTGAAAAACCTCCTTGGCCAACTGAGGTAGGCGATCGCTGGCGACGCCGCTCTTCACAAGCTTTTCCATGATTGAAAAAAGCCACGACGCGTTTTGTGTTTTTTCTCTCGGAAGAGTTATTTCTTGGGGGGCAATTCTGGTCCCCCCTCTTTTAAGATTTGGCCCCCCTGCCGCGGGCACCTGATTACCGGCTTCGCGAGGGGCATCGTGGTTCATACGTAGTCGGCTCGGCACGTCGGGCGCTTTCGGTTTCGTGCCGATGCTTCTGAGGGCAAGCCGCTCGATGGCAGTGAGTGAACGGCCTTCTCTCTGAGCTGATGCCTGGATGACCATTGCAGCATCTACCTCCGTGTCGCACGCCTGTTTTACGTCTCCGCAAAGGCTTTCTACGTCACCACTGGTGGATATCCCGTCACCGTGCGCTTCCACCGTTACTGCCATTTGATCTGAATGCCCTTCAGAAGCCGATAGCTCACCTTGGGTAGAGGCAGTGGACTTCGGCATGTCCGGTTGACGAATACCCGTCGGCTTCACACCGATCTCCCCTTCTACCTGGTTACTTCTCCCGCTGGTCTCGAGGGTCTCGACTAACCCTTCGAGCGCAGCTTCGCGCTGCTTTCGATCAGGGCAGCTGACGTTCAGCTTGGCCAGGATCACTTCGCTGAGCCTAATGCGGAAGACGTTCGGCAGACTCATGCCGTTCTCTGCTCTTCGTACCACGACCTCAAGCAGCCCCCGCTCGACCAGTCGCTTGCACAAGCGCTTGGCCGTGTTCTCTGAAAACCCAAAACGCTTCGCGAGGAAAGACCAGCTGATCTCCCGCTCCATGTTCGGATTGCTGCTGCAGAGATCGTAAAGCGAGAGCCACATTCCGAAGCTATCAAGGCCGATCTCAGCGACGCGCTGGAGATGCCTCAGGTAGGTGACGGGAATCATAGTGAAGGGCTTCGATCTGCTGTGATGGTAGAGGTCGTTCACAGTGCATAGGGTGGTCATCGTGTTTTTCCTAGGCATAAAAAAACCCGCCTAGTGGCGGGTTTCTTGGGCGTCCTACCGATTTGGCGGCGCCGGTCTATGTGAGGTGGTGGTGGAGGGCCTGTATCAGGCGGAGCGGACTCATAGCCTACTGATTGGCGAGGGAGGCCAATCGTGGTCGGCGCTAATCGCCGGTTGGCCCAGAAGCTATAAATGGGGTCATCCAATTTGTCGTATGCATACGACAAATCCTGAGCGACCAGGGTGGAGGCGGCCTGCACAGCAGAGCGCCGGACCGTTTTGTCGTATGCATACGACAAAGCCGAAGAGGCCAGATCGGGCACCTGGCGCAGGTCTGAGGCGATGGCGATCTTGTCGTATGCATACGACAAATCCTGAACGTCCAGAGTGGAAGCGGCCGGCGCCGGAGAGCACCGGACCGTTTTGTCGTATGCATACGACAAAATTGAGCTACCCAGATCGGGCACCAGGTACCGGGCCGAGGCACCGGCCATCTTGTCGTATGCATACGACAAATCCTGAACGTCCAAAGTGGAAGCGGCCAGCTCAGCGGAGCGCAGGACCGGTTTGTCGTATGCATACGACAAAATCGAGCTACCTAGATCGGGCACCAGGTGCCTGGCCGAGGCCCCGGCCATCTCGTTGTATGCATACGACAAATCGTGAACGTCCACGGTGGAAGCGGCCAGCTCAGCGGAGCGCAGGACCGGTTTGTCGTATGCATACGACAAAATCGAGCTACCTAGATCGGGCACCAGGTGCCGGGCCGAGGCACCGGCCATTTTGTTGTATGCATACGACAAATCCTGAACGTCCAGGGTGGAAGCGGCCAGCTCTGCAGAGCGCAGGACCGGTTTGTCGTATGCATACGACAAAATCGAGCTACCTAGATCGGGCACCAGGTGCCGGGCCGAGGAACCGGCCATCTTGTCGTATGCATACGACAAATCCTGAACGTCCAGGGTGGAAGCGGCCGGCGCCGGGGAGCACCGGACCGATTTGTCGTATGCATACGACAAAACTGAAGCAACCAGATCAGGCACCTGGCGCAGGTCAGAGGCGATGGCGATCTTGTCGTATGCATACGACAAATGCCGAGCGCCCAGAGTGGAAGCGGTCAGCTCAGCGGTGCGCCGGACCATTTTGTCGTATGCATACGACAAGTCCGAACCATCCAGATTGGGCGCCAAGCGCAGGTCCGAAGCCTCGTCGATTTTGTCGTATGCATACGACAAGCCCCGGGCGTCCCGCGTGGAAGCGGCCGGCGCCGGGGAGCACCGGACCGTTTTGTCGTATGCATACGACAAAATCGAGCTACCCCGATCGGGCACCAGGTACCGGGCCGAGGCACCGGCCATCTTGTCGTATGCATACGACAAATCCCGGGCGTCCAGGGTGGAAGCGGCCGGCGCCGGGGAGCACCGGACCGTTTTGTCGTATGCATACGACAAATTTGGGCGTGCTGAAACAGGCCTCGCCCGAGGCCCCTGTTGTAGGGCGAAGCTGTCGTATGCATACGGCTGACTGTCCACGCTTCGCTCACTTACGCGGCGTTGACGAAGGACGAGATCAGATTTGTCGTATGCATACGACAAATTCACAGAGAATGAAGCAAATGCAATCCTTACCACCCTCGAATCGAGGGAACGCGAGATAAGCGCCCCGTGCTTCAGTAGGGGAGGGCGAGGTCTCGCTGTACGCTGCACGGTCTCCGAGGGCTCATCCGTGGAACCCGCAGCTAACCGCCCAGAATTGAACCGGCCCTGAACGACGCAACTTATCGGAGCGCTATAAGCACGAAAGGCGAGCAACCTAAAAGGTGCTCGCCCACGTGCAACGCTGCCCGACGGTCTAGTCTTCACTGGCGCCAGCATCTCCTTGTTGCTCGAGCAAAGCAGCAATTCGCTTCGACAAGTCATCCAGGGTTAGGTCGCTGTTGAGCTTTGAAGACAGGGTGATCTGGACCGACCCCCGCTCCGTGCGACGGATGCTTCCCAGTTTCTCGCCGCTTTTACCTACGACCTCGATCGCACTAGCGGCACCCACCGCGCCCTGGTTGCTGCGCACTACCCGCTGCAGAACCTTGTCGCTCATAGCACCCGACCTGATCCGTGGGGCCAGCTCTATAAGGGTGCGCTTGTAGCGCTCTCCGTGATTCTCGTCGTTGACCAGAGCCACGATGGCTTTAGCGGTCAAGACACTGACCTTACCCATGGGCCCGATCGCATCCATCAGCTCGCGCGGAATCCGGAAGAAGGTCAGCAGGTTGTTAAGCGTTTGCCGTTGCAGGCCCAACTCCGCAGCCAGCGACGTCTGATTCTTGTAGACGCCTTGATCTAGGGCTCGCTGATATGATTTGGCTTTGGCCCAACTCGAGAGGTTCTCCCGAAGGTTGTTCTCATGCTCCATGGCGGCGAAGGCGGACTTATCGTCCAGCTCTTTCACAACACACAAGAACGGCCGCTCAAGATCCTTGGATACGAGCCAACGCCTAAGGCCGAAGATAAGCTCGTAATGCCCTGGTTTGCTCGGGTTGGGACGAACGAGCCCGGGAACCGCCTGGCCCGCTGCGCGAATGGCCTGCGTCAGCTGGTCCAGATCGCCCATTTCATCTTCGGGGCGATCAGCAAACGCCCACGGCTCTACAAGAGACGGATCGATCTCCTGAATAAGATTTCCCTGCCGTTCCGCGTCGGAGATCTCCGGTTGCTGCGGCGCCTTGGGTTTCTCAGGAAACCGCGCAAGCAGGCTGTCACCGCCTACGCTCTGGGCATCAGGATGAACACGTCGGGGGCCTGCGGCAGCCAGCTTTTGTTTTTCTTCGACAAGCTGCGCGGTGAACAGTCCTGCTACACCGGGCGCTCGAGGCATGTCACTCACTTATCTCTCCCCGCAGCTTGCGCCTGCTGTTCCCAGATAGTTTTCAAATCTTTAAGAATCTCATCGTTGACGCCATCGAGAATTTCGACAGCGCGGCGATAAGAGTCGCGAGTGGATCTCGACGGAACTTGGTCGTACACAGAAGAAAGTTCCGCGTTGGCGCGCTCAATGGCGGCCGTAAGATTGACTACATTGCTCAACACGTAGTCGCCGTAAAGATGGCGAATACGCTGTTCTATCTTCATCGCCGCTTGAAACTTGGGCCCTGGATGACGGGTGATCATCAGGCGCAAGTAATCAAATTCCTTTTCTGCCGCCTCAAACAGGCTGGCCAGAGCGGAGCAAAGCATCACGAAGGACGCGTAATCATAGGTGCCTGGCGGGATCGGCACAATAAGGCCATTTGCCGCCATCATGGCGTTCAGCGATACGCTCGCCATGTTCGGGCCGCAGTCGAGAAGAATCAGGTCATATTCGTCTCTTACAACATCGAGCGCATTACGCAGGCGGAACACCGGGCTGCCAAGATTTTCCGAGTTGTTCATCTCGGGATTAGGCAACTGGATATCCAGTTCCTGCAAACTTAAGTTCGCCGGTATCAGATGGATACCTGGGAAGTAGGATTCGAAAGTGCAGCGCCGAATTGCCTGGGGATCCAACAACAGCGCCTGGTTGATGATATCTTCGCTGCTGAGTTCGATATCGGGAATATAGGGGCCGAGGTTGACGGTGCTGGATGCTTGCGGGTCAAGATCGACCACCAGCACTCTGAGGCCTTCGATAGCTGCCTTCTGGGCCAGATGAACGACCGTGGTCGTCTTGGCGACACCACCCTTGAAGTTCGATACGGCGATGATAATCGAGCTGGAGCCGGCGGGTCGGAGGTAGCGTGAGCCGAACCGATCGCGGTAGCGGTTGATGTCGTCCAGGGTAAACGACCACTTACCGCGCTCGTCCTTGGGGATCGGCTTGGCAGAGGAGTCGCCTGCCTCGAAGGCCGCCACGATCTCAGCTTCGGCTGCGCGTATCGTATTGGGCGACTTGTCGATCAGCTGAGCGGCTTCGGCCAGGGACCAGGTGCGGGCACGTTTCTGCTCGTCCGGCTTGATGACGTCGGTGCGCAGCATGGCCAGCTCCGCGTTTCCCTTCTCGGAGAAACTGCGAAGCAATGCGCCGGCGTTTTTTGCGCCCAACTGACTCGGTACGTGCTCGAACAGCTTATTCATCCCACACTCCGCTTTGAATGGTCAACGGCGTAATAATGCTCTTTGAGCGTTCAGTCCGCAATAGTGCATTCAGCATCTTTTACGGTGTGCGGACGGCTGTGCTCTCGTTTTGCCGTGGTAGGACGAGCCGCGCGCAGTTGCACAGAGAGCACCCCTTTCCAGCGGC
The DNA here is from genome assembly GCF_029959585.1 of Pseudomonas sp. PS02302. Lineage (NCBI taxonomy): Bacteria > Pseudomonadati > Pseudomonadota > Gammaproteobacteria > Pseudomonadales > Pseudomonadaceae > Pseudomonas > Pseudomonas sp. PS02302. The sequence continues at coordinate 14,801 of NZ_JASCON010000016.1, read as the reverse complement.
AAAATGCCATCAATCGGGCGGAGTGCAGTCTCGGCTATCGAATTAGAGAGGAGTTTCAATGCGTTAGGGGGCAGGTTCACACCCTTTAAGGGCGTGAACTGCGAAATATCGACGCCCCGCAGGCTTTACTGCACAGCGTGGACTGCTACGACAAAACGCCCAATCGGCGTAGGGCGGCTTGCTTCGTATCGTGGAGCTTGCCGGCCTTTAGTAGGGTTTTCTGCCGAGATACCCATGAACCCAGCCGCAGGCCGGCAGCTGTCACGTGTTTCACCGGTACCGAGCCGCCGGCATTGGCGGCCAGGTAGTCTTGGAGCGCTGCAAAGTGCTGTTGCCACGCAGCTTCCGCAGGATCGAACGAAAACCCAGCGGCCAGCAGCCGGCCGTGATCCGGATCCTCCGGTTTGTCCTTCAGCCGCGTGCGCTGATTCGAGCACCACCTGCCGAGCTTGTAACCATCGCCAGCCACGTAGGCGATCGGCACATCGCAGTGGCCATGCGCGGCCTTGAACTGCTCCAGGTGCTGCAGGCCCTGGTCGAAGGCCGCACCGAACATCTCCCACACGAAACCCAGCTGATTCAGCAGCTCAATGCGCTGCGCGTCCATTTGGCCGTCGCGGTAGCGCGCGCGCTGGTTCCCGACCCAGGTACCAAGCGCTGTCCCATCAGGCAGCACGAAGTCGAGCGGCACATTCACATGGCCATGCCGTGTACCGAACTCCTGCAGCGCGGCGTAGGCGGCTTCCCAGCGAGCGTCCAACACGCCAGCGCCGAAATCGAAGCCCAGGGCGGCCAGCCGATCGCGCCTGGACAGGTCGATCTGACGGCTGCGCTGGTTCCGACACCAGTCCGCCAGATCGGTACCGTCTACCAGCACCTGGCGCTGGGCGATGCGGAGGTGACCGTGCTGCTCCTTAAACGCCACCAGCGCCTGATACCGTTTCTCCCAGGCGTCGTCGAAGGGGCTCAGGATGAAGCCCAGGGCCTCAAGCAGCTGCTTTTTCCGCGGCGCCAGCCGGCCGATGCGATAGGCCTTGCGCTGCTCGCTGCACCAGTGGCCCAGGGCGAGCCCGTCTGCGGTGACGACGTCGACGGCGGGGGAGGGCGATCCCGTGTCTGCCAGATAGCTGCGTAAGGATTCGTACCCCCGCTCCCAGGCATGCTCTCGCGGATCGAACTCGAAGCCGATGGCCTCCAGCTGCTCGGCACGGTTGGGTGCAAGCCGGCCTAGCCGGTGGAGCGCGCGCTGGCGAGAGCACCAGGCGCCCAGGGTATGCCCACCCGGTGTGCGATAGCTGCGGGCGACCCGGGCGTGGCCCCGGTCAGTCACGAACGCACGCAGGAGACCGTAATAGTGCGGCCAGCTGCCGGCGATGCGCCCTACCAGCTCCGTTGATAGCACAGCCTTGAGGCTGGCGGCCCAGGCGCCCGCGTCGAGACGACCTGCAGGCGCGATGACGTGCAGCTTGTTGAACCAGCCGGGCGACGCAGGCTGTCCGGTTTCGCCCTGGTCTACTGCAGCGCGCTGCACCTCGTTGAGCATGGCGTCGTCCTGCTCGGCGAGCGCCGCCAGGGTCCGCCAGACCGTGGACATGTCGCTGCGCGCCACGGCCTGAATGAGGGACTCGCCGGAGCTCCGCTTTAGGCGTAGGGGTATCAGGACATAGCCGTAGCGCTTGCCCGGCGCCTTGCGCACCGCGCGGCCGAGCGCCTGGACGATGTCGACGTGGCTTTCCCGCCGGTGCATGAAGGCGACCAGGTCGGTATCCGGCACGTCCACCCCTTCAGCCAGGCAGCGTGCGCAGGACAGCGCTGCGCGCGGGGCCCGGCCGTACTGGTGCAGCAGGCGGGTGCGCTGCCACGAGGGGAAAGACCCATCGATGTGGCGCGCCCAGAAGTCGCCGGCGCCGACGGCCTCCCGCAGCGCGGTGGCAAAGCGCTTCGACTGCGAGATCCGCGAGTAGAAGGCGAAAGCCTTTCGGGCGCCGACGTCTGTCATCGCCCGCAGCAACTCCTGGGCATGCACCGCGTAGCGGCGCTCCTCATCTTCCAGCGCTTCGGCGAGCTGCTCGTCGTCCACCTCCTCTACAGAGATGATGACGCGGAAATCGCAGATGATCCCCGCCGCGACGGCCGCGGAGTAGCTGAGCTCGTAGGCAACCGGACCGAAGACGGCCTCATCCGTCATGGAGTAAATGGGCCCGGTACCGGCCGGGCCTTCCTCCTCAGCGATGGCCAACGGCGTCGCGGTAAGGAAGAGGCGCTTGTCGATGCGCAGGGTAGCGTGGTCACTCAGCGCGAAGCTGTTGCGGCGGCCGGCGGCGCCGGCTGTCTTGTGCGCCTCGTCGAGGATCCCCAGGTCAAAGGCAAAACCGGGCGGCAGGCCCTGGGCGAGGGTAGGGGCACTGGCGTAGGTGCACAACACGATCAGGTCTCGACCCAGGGTGCTGACCTTGAGCGCGATCTCCTCAGGCGAGGTAGTGACCGCCACCGGAAGATCCTCGAGCACCTCATGCTCGTCGTCGAGCGTGGCCACACTCTCGTCGCTGCAGACGCACAGCACGCGCTCCAGATCCAGCTCGGCGTTGCTCACCCAGGCCTGCAGCGTCTGGCTGACCAGCGCGAGCGAGGGTAGGAAGATGACGATACTGCGGGCATCGAGCGCCGCGGCGACACCCTGCGCAAGCCGAGTCTTGCCGGTCCCACACGCCATATGCACCTGCAGCCGGGCCCGCCGCTTGAATCCGTCCAGGATGCGGGCGCGGGCTTCGAGCTGGTGGGGGGCGAGAAGGCTGGAGGAAAACTGCATCGGTAGTGGGCGGCGGTGATGTAGTAGGGGAGGGGGGTGATTATCGCACCGAATCGGCTTGTGCTTCAGGTGCTCGGCCGCGCACAGGGATACCGCGGCGCTGACGGGCGCTGGCATAGCGGGCAGGGGTCCCTCCATGCTGCGCCGCCAGGTCCTCATCTGACCAGGTACCCAACAGGCCGGTGATTTCCCTGAGCGGCGTCTTGTTCGAAAGCACCTGCTCGCCGCGGCGGATGGCCTGGATCTGCACCACGCCGCAGCCAGCCCGGGCGGCTAAGGCCTCGTCAGATAGGAGGGGTAGCAGCGCCTGCAACTCGGCCGTCCAGTTCAGGGCGTCGCGGGTCGCCGGAATGCCACGGTCCCGACGCAACTTGCTGACCACGGGTTGAGCGATACCAAGCGTAGAGCCGATCGCCAGGTCGGTGACGGTGCCCAGCATGGCGTCCATCTCTGATCGATCCGGTACGTGCCGAGGGATGCCAAGCCGCGTGCGCACCTGTTGGATCTGGAAGTCGCTGAACCCGAACTCGCGCGCCAGCTCGCCATCCGAGCGCTTTCCGAGTTGCGCTACCTGGTCAGGGCTCAAGACCGCCGGCGCCACGGTAGCGCGTGGAGGTGACGGGATCTCACGCTCCGTGCGCCATTTCCAGATCAAGCGTCGGTTGACCCCCAGTCTCTTGGCCAACTCGGCATCGGGTAGCGTTCCGAGAAGCTCGGCCACCTCGGCGGGCGGGCCATCGCGCTTCTCTTTCCAGGTCAGCATCGGGGCGTTCGACGCTGGGCGCGCAGGACGGCTCTTCACGGTTGGAGCCAGAACGCGAGGTCGGGGTAGGTAGGCAACGGACGGTAAGGGGTAGCGCGGACGACGCAGAAACCGGCGTGCATCAAGCCATGTATGCCGATGTAGCGACGTGCCGCCAAAGCAAGACGGATGTCGCGGCCGCCACCGCTGTATTCCCCATCCAGGATGATGAGCTCATCCGGTACGCCCAGATGGCGGCCGGCAGCCCAGGCCCAGGCGGTGGCTTCTGGGTCGCTCGCCTGCAGAAGCGCTCGAAGTGTCGGGTGATCCGGAGGCAGCTCCGATACCGACGGATCGTGGAACACCTTGCCGATCGCGCGGTGGACGTCTCCGGACAGCATCGCGCGGTAGGGGGTCGGCACTAGCGCCAGGTGGCCAGCCTCGTGCAGCAGTGCCGAGATCGAGCACCGCGGATCCAGGTGCAGCGCCCCGGCAACGACCTCGATATGGTCGATGAAGCCCGATGCGCCCGGGCGCCACAGAACGGTGAGGCCGATATCTGCCAGGAATTCAGCGGCCTTCAGAACGTAGGGGCACCCAGCCGAAAGGGAGGTCATCGTTACTGCACGACGTGCAAGCCGAGGGCCTCAGCTTCGCGCTGCGCCACTTCCGCACTGTCCCAGCAGCCAATCCAGAATTCGATGTCGTCCTTTGGCGCGACTGCAAACGCAGGAACATCGGGCGTGCATTCGGTCTGGTGATAGATCACCACATCGACGCCAGCGAGGAGGTATTGAGCCATCTGCTCGCGAGATTCTGGGAACACCTTGGCTACATGTCTTTTCTGCACTGAATTGAGCATTGGTACCTCGTCCACCATCGCTGGTTTTAGTGATAGGAGCTGGCTTGGGAGTTGAAACGTCCGACCAACCTACTAAGTCGCCTGGCGCGCAGTGAGCCGCCCAAGCAGGCATCCTTGCATTGTGTTATTTCATCGCCGAAATGTCGCGCGACCTCACGCCAGCGATTCACCAGCCTGGCGCTCAGGGCGGCGCCGGGTGATCAGGTAGTTCCCAGCCAGGGAAGAGATCACCAGACCAGCGAACAGTCCGACACCGGTCAGATTGCGTAGAGCCGATCGCTAGGTCGGTGACGGTGCCAAGCAAGGCGTCCATCTCTGATCGATCCGGTACATGCCGAGGGATGCCAAGCCGCGTGCGCACCTGTTGGATCTGGAAGTCGCTGAACCCGAACTCGCGCGCCAGCTCGCCATCCGAGCGCTTTCCGAGTTGCGCTACCTGGTCAGGGCTCAAGACCGCCGGCGCCACGGTAGCGCGTGGAGGTGACGGGATCTCACGCTCCGTGCGCCATTTCCAGATCAAGCGTCGGTTGACCCCCAGTCTCTTGGCCAACTCGGCATCGGGTAGCGTTCCGAGAAGCTCGGCCACCTCGGCGGGCGGGCCATCGCGCTTCTCTTTCCAGGTCAACATTGCGTGGCCTTCAGCATTGGAAGGAGAACGCTCGGCCGGCTTCACGAAGAGCCGAGGCGTGCCATGACATCCTGTTCTATATGCACGAGATACCCACCCAGCAGGCTTGCCGCGGGCTCATCAATGGCCTCTGCATCCAGCAAGCCAACCAGATAGCCTTTGGCGATTAGCGCAGCCTCAGTGGCTGCGGCTGGCGTTGGGCTCGCCGATACCGCGGTAAGCTGGCGGTACCAATTTGCCTTGATACGCTTACTTAGCTCAGGAATCTGGGCTTGCCACGTAGCTTTAAACCCTTCAATGCCCATTTTTCTCTCCATTACGTCTGCAGATGCGGGTTCGCATCTTGATAGAGTTAACGGCCCATTAAGGCCTGTGGTAGGTACCTACATCGCGGAGATCTCGGCCAGGCATCAATGCCCTGCGCAACTAGGTCCCCAAACCGCCGCTGGCTTCATACCGGTGACTCGCCAACCTGGCGCTCGGGGTGGCGCCGGGTGATCAGGTAGTTCCTAGCCAGGGAAGATCATCAGACCAGCGAACAGTCCGACACCGGTCAGGTTGCCCCCCTGCAGACGCCAATGCGGCTGCTGATAGGCCATGGGACCGTCTGGCATCTGGATCGTCAGTGGCGGCTCGGGCAGCGTGATGGTCCAGGTACCGTCGAGGTTGCCCTCGGCTCTGCCTCTGACCTTGCAGCTAGACGCACCGTACGACTTCACGACCGCGCAGCGTTCCTTGTCCAGAAACACATCCACCGGATCCATGATCTGCATGGCGAAGCCGAGCCTCATGAAGAAGGCTAAGCACATGGCCGTCCAGACGATGCTCAGGAGAAAACGCATATCAAATCCGCCGTCGTGGCAGCAACGCGAGCTGCGAGAGCTGGTCGGTCGGTCGAACGCGCGAGGTTCCAGAGCAGTGCAATGCGCTCGGCGACCAGGTGGCGCGTCTCGTCGTCATGGCTGTAATTGTACGTTGATGTGCACAGTGCGACGTGCCCATTGTCCAGTCGTACGGTCCGGCCCTGGAATCCTGTCGTGCCCGCTGATAGGCGGATCAGATGCTCGATTTTCTGGCGGGGATCGATGGACATGACAGTTCCTACGTTCGATTGGCTGAGCTTGTCTTTAGAGGGCTAATGGCGACCCGCGAAGGCTGTGTCGGTATGGCTAAAGCATGGCACGAGCGCCCAGAATGCAAGGGGTGAATCCACGCCCCCAGACGGACTAGACTCCTGGGTCACTCGACCGGTCGGTGACACGTGCCAGAGCCCTTCGAATCGGTGAGTCGCGTTCCTGCGGCCGACTTTCTTCTGCGAGAGAATCAACCAGATGGCGGAAACCATAGGCTTTTTTCAGGAGGTCGAAATCTGCAACGCTGATCACGAACACTATGGGAAAAGGGGCGTGATCTTGGGTATCAGCGAAGAAGGCGAAAGGCTGTTCGGCTACGCTATTTTGATTCACGGCATGAAAACCACGACCTACTTCGAGCCGACCGATTTGGCGGTCACAGGAACAGAGTTCCCCCGAGAGCAATTCTATTGACGGGCCTCTCTGTCCTGCCGCAGCACTTCGGGCACCAGTCCACTTCGCCGCTGACTCCGACCCTTTGTTCACCCTGGGCGCCTCCTGAGCTGCCGTTTGACGTTTGTAGGAGAAGCGCCAAGCCTAGAAAGCCATCAGGTACTGGCCAGAGTCTGTCACCGCGGGCGCCGGCCGTTCGGCCGCCTGCGGCCGGGCAGCTGCAGCAAGCCTTTCGGCGGACGCCGCATACGCGCGCAGCCGCGCAGCCAGCGCTTCTGGATCGTTGAGTACGTCGCGCACGCCCGCGCGATGCAGCTGATTGCCAATCCGCAACATGCGATCCCAGGAAGAGTGCCCACCCTTCTTGAAAGAGACCACACCGAAGCGCGCCAGGTAGTGAACGACCTCTGAGGGATAGACGTCCGTGTGCGGGCCGTAATACTCGAGCGCGCGGTCGAGCTCGAATTCGTAGAACAGCTCCACCCCCTCGTCGTCGATATCGAATTCCTGGGTCTCGTTGACGTGGGTGTAGTAGACCCCGCCCTTGTTGATCACATGCTCGGCGCCAGCGGCTGCAGCGCTTACCGAACGCAGGCCATCATGGAAGCCGGTGAAATGGCGATCCGCGAAAGGCACCTGGATCGCCTGGCCGACCTTCAGCGCAGACCGCGGGTGCTCCTCGTAGGCCTCAGGAATCGTGTACCGGCGGCCGCGCTCGCAGATCTCGCGGTATTCGTTGAGCGCGGTGAACGGGCGCTGGTAGGCGTAGCGCCCCCAGTACAGGTCGATCGTAAGGATCTCCTTCATGCCCAGCAGCGTGAAGCGCCGCGGCTTGCGGTTGGCCATAGCCCAGTCGGCCTCATCGGCATCGATCGTCAGGGCATAGCGCAGCAGCTCCAGGCAGAAGTCCGGCGAATAGGCGTTGGCGGCGATCGTCAGGTAGCCGGTATCCGGATCGACAGTGCGCGACGCCCAGTTGCGGGCCGCTGGATCATAGTGGCGGGCCTTGAGGTAGTTGCGGAAGTCGTTCAGGGGCTTCATCCAACGATGCTTGCCCGACTCCTCGGCCAGCATGTTCTCCATGCTGCGATCGGTGCTCACGCGCAGGCAGCCCCAGCACCCATGACGGCTTCCGCACGAGGTCTTGCGCTCGGCGCCGCCGTCACGGATGAACACGTTGATCATGCATTCGCCGGCCGCGTCCCGGTAAACATCAGTGAGGCGCTTGAAGTCGGAATAGGTTTGAAAGCGCTCGTTGGTGACTTCAGCCAGGAAGCAGAAGATGTCCTCGGTGGTGAAGTCGGCGATCGGACTCAGCACCCAAGTCGGGGTCTCGCCAGGCTTGGCCGTGTTGACAGGGACATCGGCGCGCTCGCCGCGGGCTTCCATGTTCCGCTCGCGGGCCGCCGATTCGTCCCGGCGGGTGCCGATCAGCAGGACCAGGTCCTCGTCCCGGAAAGCCTTGCCCAGTTCGGCCTTGATCTTGGCGCGGATCTGGCGTTTGGTGCGCTCCAGCGGCGCCTTCTTCAACTGCTGCTGGCATTTGGCGCTGTTGCCCGGAAGGCTGGCCACCGTACGGCCGCCGATCATCGACACCAGCCAATTTTCGGTGAGGTTCGGCCGGCAGATCCACACCCGTACCGGCAGCGCTTTGGCCTTGGCATAGGCGCGAAGGGCCTTGATCTCGCCCTGGGCATAGGCGTGCACCACCGGGTTTTCCATCAGGGTGTCGCTGTTCATGACGTGCAGCTCGGGGACGGCGAACCCCTCGGCCTGCAGCTCTTCCATCGCTCGCAGGGCTAGCGCGACCATGACGCTGCTGTCCTTGCCGAAGGACGATGCGGCCACCAGGTGCTTGCCCGCCTGCAGCAGACTTTTCACTACCGCGACCGCGGCCCGCACCTTCTCTGCCAGGGAGGCCTCCACCAGCCGCGCCGGCGCCGTGATATCCAGGAGGCTGATGGCCTGTTTGTCAGCGGGGCGGAAGAGGGTAGGGGCGACGTGCTGCATGGCGGTAGCTCGAAAGTCTTGAGGTACCTTCAAGCTACCGGCGATCTCCAGAATGCAAGTCTGGTGTCAGTTTCCGACCCATAGCTGCCGTTCAGGCCCGCAATTGATCGCCAACACCGTCTCTCTTGACCTGCCTTAGTTGAGCACGTCCGCTGGCTGCGGGACCTGTGCTTCCCTGTGTCGATCAGACATTTGGATCTGCGATGACTTTGATTCCCTGGCCACCACCGGCGTCTGCTGACTTCCAAGATCGGCGGCGTCTCCGGCGACTTAGTCACTGCGGAGAGCTGCTGTGCCCACCTGAAATAGCGCGGCAAATGCAAGTGAGGTCTATACGCCCGCCTGTCTGATTGCAGGGAGCGGCAAACTGATCTGTAGATGCAACTGCGCTAGCTCGAAGAGTTTTTAATCTGGAAATTTCACCTGTATTTCACGCTAATTTCACAATCAGGACCTAAAAACGCGCCGCGCCTCATGGGGGCAGAATATTTACACCTGTCAACATGTAAATGACCAATCGAGACATTGCTTGTCGGCGACTAGTGGTAGAACGTGCTCCTCGTTATCACGATATCTTTTACAGCAATAGGTACTGCTCGGGAGCTCGTCGATGACTCGTTATCTTCCTATACCTGCATCTCTTGATCGAGATTATTTACTTGGCGTTCATGTCCTCTTGTCACAAAAAATTGACCGCCTGCGTGCTATGGACGTTAGAAGCCCTGACTTTCAGCAGCAATTACGTCACTTCGAGTACATTACAGCGAGAGTTCTTGATTTAGTCGAAGAATTGAAAATTAGGCTTGCTATTGAAGAGAATCGCATTCCGGAGTTGAGTGGTGGGCTCATGCTACCAAAGCGCAATTATCGCTTGATGAGCGACTCATAAAAGCTTAGAGACAACTAGCATGCATGAGAGTCACCGCGCAAGCAGTAATATATCCATTGTTACAGCATGGTCAGAACCTTCGGAATTGCCTGAACATCCGCGTTTAAAGCAGCCTCATGTATTTGCTATTCTTGAAAAGCTTAATAGGAGTCTTGCGTCCGCCCAGCGGCAGCATGTGATTGATATTAAAAAGTGCTATTCTTCGTTTAGCCGCGCGACTATTGATCGGCTGCTGGAGAAGCTGCAGCATACTTAAGATTATGATATATTGATTAATGTGTCTCACTAGAAATTTTCTTCAAAATAGACCAAGGTAATGCATATGAGTCCTCACTATACGCTTGCCCACTCGCAACAATTAGCAAGTAAACTGTCACGCAAACTCATTAACTATACGTTGCTAGTAAGTCCACCCGCTCCTGATGGCGCTATCTTCGCGCACTTTTATTCGCCCTCCAACAATCGCGCACTCACAATCTCCTTTGATGCACAGACAATCCATAAAGACGATTATATTCGCGAGCGGCTATCTACAATTTCGTAGGAGTCGATATGTTAGCCACGAGAAGCTAGCGGTGTTGCTAGCCCTGGACGCGGTCTTTATCGCCTCAACCTATACTCGTCGCTTTCTAGCGGGGCTCCGGGCGTAGAGCCAACCAGCTTTCTTCCTGCTGCTCGGTCTGAGACTGGCTGGGTCTATCTGTCCTGACTTCACCGTAAGCTTCCTGCAATGCGGCTACCTCTCCATTGCGACTAATCTTGGCGGCGGCCGCAATTACGTTCGCCTTCACTGCAGGCGCTGGCGTCTTCTGGGCAGTCAAAGCAACCTTGGTGGTCCGGCGCCAGTCCTGTGAGCAAATGGGGCGGATGGCGGCATTGGCAGTGATCTGCTTGATGCGTTTAGTCCGAGCGCGCTATGGATGGCACTGCCCTTCCCATGCCTTCTATCTTTCTAATTCGTAGCGGCATCACTAGCGCCGACTTTTTCATTGCTAGTCTTCTACTTTCGCCTTTCCGCTCCATCCTCTGTCGCGCGCAATCGGTGAGCCATGTACGCGTTTTAGTGGCCTACGGGCAAAGTTCGCCGCGGATACTGGCCGCAATGGATTCCATCGAGCAGATGTCAAGGATCGATAATGCTGACCCCTTATAAGAGGCTGTCTTACCGGTAATGTGGTTTCGAACGATAAGGACCCGATCATCCGGATCATGAAGGCTTCGTCTAAGGGACACTTCGAAATCGGATGGGAAAAACGCCTGGACGTAGGCATGTAACCTTAGCTGCTCAACTTCATAACGCATGGCTTCATCCTTATATGATCGATGCGTCCAGGCTACCTGCGCCAGGTACGCTTCGATCAAGCGTAAGCGTTAAGCAATTTTTTCAGTGGGAAGCTTTCCTGCTATGTAGGGGAGATGTGCTCAGTCGCTAGTCTTATCGCTACCTCCTCTACCAATTCCTTGGTGAGCTGAGTGAGGTCTTCGAATTCTCGGAGAATCTTAGCCAGCTTAGGGTCATCCATCCTTAATCGGTGAAGCTCATGGAGACGGGCATTGAGGTGGCGATGCACGCAGAGCAGGTATTGCCGCGACGGGCTATCTGGTATAGGTAAGAAGCTTTCCATGACGCTTTCTCCAATGCGTGATCCACAGTTGGTTATCGTCCCACTTTCTGCATTGTTTAACGGCCGGCACAAGCGAGCCTTTTGTGCTTTTGGGGTACTGAAAAGGATCTTTCTGATCTGAACGGCGGAACCCCGTCATATGGCTCACCGGCAACGGTATGGTGCTTGCTCTATGTCAAGTTCCCCTCCGGGATCAAGTCAGCGCTTGCAAACGATTGCCCTGAACCATATCTGCTCGAGCGCCTGATTACATGGAACAACCCTCGGGCGTCCAACCTAAAGCGCTAGCGCTCCGGTCAGCCGTGTGTCATGGATGATGACTCGGAAATAGAGCTGCAGAAACTTGTAAAGCAAGGGCGGTTCACGACGGTGAAAGGAAGATCTACTTTTATGGTAGATTGGGCCAGTCCATGCGAGCAGTGAGACCAAGCGTCCACTGATATGTGCCTCACCGCTTTGCAGCAATAAAAGCGATAGCGAACCAGCCTCTAGATTTCGCGTGTCATCTGATTGCGTACTACGCGTCATCGCCTAGCCTGCTAGTGGTCACATCTGTCACCGGGGTCGTTATCCGAAACTGAAGGCCGTTTCTGGCCGTTTCCACCTCGGTGGCCGGCTGATGGGACGGATAGCTCCGTCCCATGGTCGGGCCCATGCTTGTACACCCTCACTGAGGAGAACAAGCCATGAAAGCGATAACAGTCGTTAGCCGCGAGCCTTGGAACAAGGGAAAGCTCGTTGGTCAGAAAGCCCCGCTCAGGATTAGGGATATCTGGGCTATCCGCGTCAGACTCCAGCTTGCGGAGAAGACCAGGGACTTGGCTCTTTTTGACCTGGCAATCGATAGCAAGCTGCGCGCCTGTGACCTCACCAGACTGCGCGTGCGGGACATAGCCCACGGGGAGCACGTCTCACCGAGAGCTATCGTGATGCAGTTAAAAACTCATCGTCCGGTGCAGTTTGAGATCACAGAGCAAACACGCTCAGCGGTGGAGGCTTGGATACGCCATGCCAAGCTTCGAAGCGAGAATTTCCTGTTCCCAAGTAGGCTTGCCCACTCCGAGCATATCTCCACCCGACAGTACGCACGGATCGTCAAAGCCTGGGTGACAGCGATTGGTTTGGATCCAGCCTTGTACGGAACCCATACCCTGCGGCGAACCAAGGCGTCGCTGATCTACCGCAGGACAAAGAACCTTAGGGCCGTACAACTCTTACTGGGCCATACGAAGCTGGAGAGCACTGTCAGGTACCTTGGCATCGAGGTGGACGATGCTCTGGAGATGGCCGAACAGACAGAGGTTTAGCCGCATGACCTGGCGACGGCTGCGGGGCCGTCGCTATCCGACCCAAAGCTGCGGTCGGGGGATGGCAGCCAATGGCCAGTTAGCGACTGGTCTAACTTTAGCCGGCGCTACACAAGATCAAACGTCAGTCTGTTCCGCCATTTCTAATGTGTCATCAACCTCAATCCCCAGGTATGGAACAGTGCTCTCCAGCTTCGTATGCGCGCACCTACTGCTTGCCTAGGTGTCGCAGACCCGGGACCGTGAGCTACAAATTCACTCGACGCCGCTTGCGATGGAGGTCATAGAACGCATCTGGGTAGGCTATCAACCGCTAGACCGGCGACGTTTCGCCAGCCGTACCGAGCGGCGCTTGTTTCGCCACAAGCGGCGTACGTCGCCAAGCGGCGCGGTACCAATGCGGATGGACCAGTATGCCCACCCGGTGGTAGTCATCAGGCCACGGCGCTGCTTTTGCTCTTCCAGTAGCACCAGCTCCTTGATGTACCGGTAAAACCCGGCATCGCTGAGATAGTCGTCGTTGGCGCGCTCGACTGCTCTGTGCCCTAGTCCGGTAACCATATCGAGAATGCACGCCACAGGTAGGACGCACGTGGCTATCGGTACCACGATTATCTGGAACAATGCCGAGTAGGCGAATGAGAAGTCCGACCAGAGTGTTGGAATCGCAGGATAGAACGTTTCCTTGTCGATGAGGGCCACGACCACTGCCGCTATCACAGCGAGAAGCCCACCCAAGTACGTCGCGAAATTGCCTGCACTCGGGAGGCTGAAAAAGTGGCGTGTACGAAGGGTTGCGGGGCTACCGGCGCGTTGCTCAAGAGCCTGACGCCACTCCCATTGTTCGATGAGCTCTTTGGCCAGCTGGGCAAAGTCTTCTCGGCCAGCGAATTGTTCGGAGATCATTCGCCGCTTCGCTCGATCCGTTGCCGCCATGGCCTGCCGGATGCCCAAGATTCTCTTGCCCGGGTGATTTCGGGCGAAGCGACGCCGGTCGACCTCTATCAGGATCTGGGCGAGGCCCAGCAGCATCGGGATCTCCCAAAAGAGAGTCCAATAGGAGAGATTGGCGTAGGTCGGAAGTTGCAGATAGACGTGGTGGTAGAAGAAAAGCGCTATCGACAGGACGACAAGCAACATCGATGAGGCGAAGAGGATAAAGATTCGCGATCCCCAGACGAAGCTAGGTATGAGTCGGAATTCCCGTCGAAAGGTCTTAACGTGGTGGGCCACGGTCCGCATGGCTAGCTTCCCTGCTTGTTGATCGCTGAAGATATTCCAGGGCAATACCATGTCACCAGCGACGCTTGTCCGTCCGTGGCCATAACCGCGACGACTGGCTACCCATTCGCCGATAGGTATCGATCCGTTGCGGCCGGATCCGAGCTGATGAGCCAATCACCTTCTGCTGGAACGGCGCGGATGCTGTCCACGCGGTTGAGCGGTACCCGGTAGGTCTTACAGGACCTGAATGCCTAGACCTCAGCGTCACTGGCGATCTTCATGTCTATGGCATCCTGCATAGTGGCGACCTGGGTGCTGGCGTACTGCAGAAGCAGGGCGCGTTACCGGGTAGCCAGGTCCTTCGCTGCGGCCAACTAGGCTGCCTCGTTCATATTGAGATTTCCTATAGAAGCGGCGAGATTCAAGGCTGACTGTTGCCGCTGACCGAAAACTGACCCAGTAGAGGCTGTTCTGCCGACTGAAAACTGACCCAGGTGTTCAACTGCTTCTGCTCAATTTTTGAGCAGGAGAACACAGGGTGATCAGTATGGAAATGATGGGCAAAATTCGCCGGATGTATTTCCGCGACAAGCTGTCGCTGCATGAGATAGCCAAGCGCACCGGGTTGGCGCGCAACACGATTCGCAAGTGGGTCAGAGCACCTGAGGCCAAGCCGCCGATCTACCAACGCCGCGCGATCTTCAACAAACTCAGCCCTTTTCACGCCACGCTGGAGCAGGCGCTAAAAGCCGATTCGCTGCGGCCCAAGCAACAGCGGCGCAGTGCCAAGGCGCTGTTGGCGCAAATCAAAGCCGAAGGTTATGACGGTGGCTACAGCCAGCTCACCGCGTTTATCCGTGCCTGGCGAGGGGGACAGGGCAAGGCGTCGCAGGCCTTTGTGCCGCTGACCTTTGCTCTTGGCGAGGCGTTTCAGTTTGACTGGAGCGAGGAAGGCTTGCTGGTCGGCGGCATTTACCGGCGTATGCAGGTGGCACATCTGAAGCTGTGTGCCAGCCGTGCGTTCTGGCTTGTGGCGTATCCGAGCCAGGGCCATGAGATGTTATTTGACGCCCATACACGCTCGTTCGGCTCCTTGGGCGGCGTGCCGCGCCGGGGCATCTACGACAACATGAAGACCGCCGTCGACAAGGTCAATAAGGGCAAAGGCCGGGCGGTGAA